>JALNVT010000091.1 GCA_023231265.1 Sphaerochaetaceae bacterium | reverse complement strand
ATTTCTTTCTAAAGCTCTTTGATGCAAGTAGGAAAAGTTATGTAAGAAATCCATCCTCACATAAAATCCCACAAAATTTATGATTGAGCCTTTTTTATGCATAAGTTTGGTTATCTGTTTTTATTTCACTGTACATATATTAAGCAAACGTTTTTAACAGATATTTGTTATTGGTTTGTCGTTTGATCTATCATCATTTTTGAATATTGCAGCAATTAACATTTATTTCAAAATATTTTAATATTTTTAATTACTTATTATAAAAAGAATTAATCAGCCAACATACATAAAATTGCCCTATTTGCAAAAAAAATGTTTGCCAAAATTTTATCTCTGTGCAATACTTTATGTGTACGTTAACACAAAATTATATAAAGAAGGATATGAAAGTGAAACACATAAATGATTATTATTTTTGGTTTTTAACAGGTTCTCAACATCTGTATGGAGAGGAAGCTTTGAAGAAAGTTGCAAGTGACAGTGAAGAGATTGTGGCTTCTTTGAATAAAACACAAGAACTTCCTTGCAAGTTAATTTCAAAGCAGACCATGGTGAGTCAATCTATAATTGAAAGAA
Organism: Sphaerochaetaceae bacterium; assembly: GCA_023231265.1. Lineage (GTDB taxonomy): Bacteria > Spirochaetota > Spirochaetia > Sphaerochaetales > Sphaerochaetaceae > Pleomorphochaeta. The sequence goes on along the minus strand of JALNVT010000091.1, from coordinate 8,311 downwards.
CCATAATGGAAGCAAATCTTGATCCAAACTGTGCAGGTATTGTCTGTTGGATGCACACCTTCTCTCCCGCTAAGATGTGGATAAATGGCCTTAAAGCTTTGAACAAACCAATGCTTCAGATAAACACACAGTTCAATCAAAAGATTCCTTATTCAACAATGGATATGGATTTCATGAACTTGAATCAGAGCGCTCATGGTGATAGAGAGTTTGGTTACATCACAGCAAGAATGAATTTACCTCGCTCAATTCTTTCTGGCTATTGGAAGGATGATAGATTCAAAATTAAGATGGCAAAATGGATGAGAGCTGCTGCAACAACTCAAGCTGGACACAGCATGAATGTCATACGTTTTGGAGACAACATGAGAGATGTTGCTGTAACAGATGGAGACAAAATCCAAGCATATATCAACCTAGGTTGGAACATTCCTTATTATGGAATTGGTGATCTGGTAGATATCATGAAGGATGTAACTGAATCTCAAATCGATTCTCTTATGAACGAATATCAAAAAGATTACGATATAATTGATGCAAGTGAATACAACATTGAGCATATCAGAGAGCAGGCAAAGATGGAAATTGCTCTTGAGAAATTCTTGATTGATAATGATGGAGAGGCTTTCTGCACAAATTTCCAAGATCTTCATGGCCTCAAGCAGTTACCAGGACTTGCATGTCAACATCTCATGAAAAAAGGTTATGGATTTGCAGGAGAGGGAGATTGGAAGACAGCAGCAATGGTCAGAACACTCAAAATGATGGCTGAAGGACTTGATGAAGGCGGTTGCTCTTTCATGGAAGATTATACATACAATCTTGAAGAAGGTAAGCTGTACAATCTTGGCTCCCACATGCTTGAGGTATGTCCTTCAATAGCAAAAGGACGTCCCACTATTGAGGTTCACCCTCTTGGCATCGGCGATAAGGAAGATCCAGCACGGCTTGTATTTGATAGCAAACCTTCTAAGGGTTTCACTCTGTCGATTGTTGATTTAGGTGGTAGATTACGACTCATTCTCAATGAAATTGAAATCATTGATCCTGAAGAAAAATTCAAAAAACTTCCAGTAGCTCGTGCTCTATGGAAACCTCTTCCAGATTTCTATACAGCAACAGAATGTTGGATCTTGAGTGGCGCAGGACATCACAATGCAATGTCTACTGCACTGGATGTTGATTACATAACATATTATGCAGAGATGAATGATTTAGAATTGATGAGCATAAATGAATCAACAACTGTTGAGAATTTTAGATTGCTGGACAAATTGAATCGCAGTGCATGGAAGTAACATATGAAAAGTATTTACAACGATCTTAAAGACGAGGTTTTGAGGGCAAATTTGGAAATTCCCAAAAGAGGACTTGCAATCTATACCTGGGGAAATGTTTCTTCTGTTGATAGAGATAGAGGTGTTTTTGCAATCAAACCATCTGGTGTTCCTTATGATGAGTTAAAATTGGATGATATTGTTGTTTTATCCTTGAACGGAGAGGTTGTGGAGGGAAAACTAAGTCCTTCATCCGATACACCAACCCACAGAGTGCTCTACAACAATTTTTCTGATATAGGCGGAATCTGTCACACACACTCTCCTTACGCAACCAGCTGGGCTCAATCAAGATTATCTATTCCGATACAGGGGACAACTCATGCAGACCACTCTCCTAATCCCATTCCGTGCACTCCATTTCTTTCAAAGCAGATGGTTGAAAACGGTTATGAGGAGAACACAGGAGAGATAATTGTTGCTACTTTCAAAGATCCATCAGTTTCAATGCTAATGCCTCATGAGATTGAATATCCCTCAATTACTCTTGATCCAAATGTGGACAAAATGGTTCTTGTTGCAGGTCATGGCCCATTCACCTGGGGAACAGATGCTCATAAAAGTGTTTACAATGCTGCTGTCTTGGAAGAGATTGCCAAGATGGCATATATAATGATGCCACTTCAAAATAATATTGAGATGCTGCCATCTTACATAATAAAAAAACATTATGAAAGAAAGCATGGAAAGAATGCTTATTATGGACAAAACAACTGATTAGTTTTCTTAAAAACTTTCTTGATCCTCTTGTTTGAAATCATACAAACATTTGATTGAGAAAGTTTTTTGTATGTAAACGAAAAATCTAAATTTTGGTTTCAAAAAGTTCAAAGAGATATAGGAAAAAATATGAAAATTTCAGAAATTGCAGCGCTATCAGGTGTATCTATTGGAACAGTTGATCGAGTAATCCACAACAGAGGAAGAGTTGCACCAGCTACAGAGTTAAAAGTTAAAAAGATAATTGAAAAATATGGATACACAACAAATATAATTGCAAGCAATCTTAAGAAGGGAAGCTCTTTAAAAATAGGGATATTGATTCCACTTTTAAACAGCGAGGAAGGCTATTGGGATCTATGCTACAGAGGTATGAAGAACGCACTCAATGAAATGGAAGCCTTCTCTGTTACATACTGTACCATTGAGTTTGATAGAATGAAAAATGGTGATCTCCTAGAAAAAGGTAAACTTTTGATTTCAAAAGGCATAGATGTTTTGGCTTTTGCACCGGTTGTACAGAGTGAATCATATCAGCTCATAACCCATCTTAACTCAATTCCATATGCCTTCTTCGATTCATCGCTCAAGAACACACATTCAATTACAGAAAATCTTCAAGATCCTCATCAAGCAGGATTCTGTGCAGCAAGAGTCATGGAACTGTATCGATGTGGTTACAGAACGTTTATTGATCTACAGATGCACCAAACAGCATACAATCAAAGTCAGAGAGCTCAAGGATTTGTAGATTATTTCAAAGATAAAAAAGTTCGAATTCTTCAATACACCTGGAATGAGTGCATTGATAAGTTGTTCTTTTCTTTCATCGATTCATTATTTCTTGAAGTTGATAGGATTGATGGAATATTCATGACAAATGCATCAACCGGCATTCTATCCAATTACATAGCTTCTAAGAACTTAAAAGAAAAACCCTGCATAATAGGATTTGATCTGTTGGAAAGCAATATCAAAGAGCTGCAGAACGGAGATATTGAAGCCCTCATATCTCAGGAGCCTGAAATTCAGGGTTACAACACAATGCAAGAAATATATAGAATAATGATCCTCAAAAGAGCTGATACAGTATCAAAATCACCAATACCAATATCCATAATTTTCAAAGAGAACATTCCACAGAAAAATAGCTTGAATGCTTGACCTATTTGTTTTAGACACCCATTCAAGACAAAAATTAAGAATCATGCAGGCAATATTGTTATATGGTCTCCATGATTCTTCTTTTAGTTTTCAGCTTGTCAGATGCAATCAACAGCTGACTTCTCCACAGCAAATGCTTTCATATATCTATCTAAGAATCTATCAAAGCCATCACAATCTTTTTGAGAGGCCTCTATCCTCACTTTTTTAACATCGCAGAACACATCTTCATCAAGGAACTGCTGCAGACTCTTTTTGTTTCCTACAAACTTTGCCAGCACTGCTATTCCCCAAGCTCCACCCTCTCCAGCGCTTTCAAGCACGTCTATTGGAGTGTGAGTTGCAGCTGCCATGACAGTCTGTCCAACAACTGGTGTTTTGAAGAATCCACCATGACCTGTTATAGAATTCAACTCAATTCCTTCCTTCTCAAACAGTATATCCAAGCCAATTCTGAGAGCACATAAAGATGAAAAGAGTTGAGCTCTCATGAAATTAGGTAGATTGAAAGAAGAATCCAAAGCTCGTACAAACAGAGGTCTACCATCGTCGAACCCTGTCATGGGCTCCCCACTCAGATAGTTATATGCCATCAGTCCACCACAATCTTCATCACCAATCAATGCTTGATTCAAGATCTTATCGTACAGAGTTGGAACATCAATTGAAAGACCTGTTGCTTCAATCACCTGCTTGAACAAATTGATCCAACTATCATATTCTCCAGTGCAGTTATTGGCGTGAACCATGGCTACGGGCTTTCCATCCGGAGTTGTCACCAGGTCTAATTCCTTGTAAAAAGCTGAGAGCTCTTTCTCCAAAACTATCATTGCAAATACTGAAGTACCAGCACTGACATTACCAGAGTTCACTCTAACAGAATTTGTTGCAACCATTCCTGTACCAGCATCTCCTTCAGGAGGACACATAACAATTCCTTCTTGCAGGTCCCCATCTTCATCAAGAAGTAAGGCACCTTTACCTGAGAGGTAACCTGCGTTCTTTCCTGCTGATAAAACTTCAGGAAGAACATCAAGAATTGAATAATCAACAGAAATCAGATCATCATATATCTTAACAAATTCACTGTTATAATTTTTTGTATTTGAATCTACTGGAAACATACCTGATGCATCACCCACACCAATTACAAAGTTGGAACTCAACATGTAATGAACGTAACTTGCCAAAGTATGTAGCTTTGCGATTTTATTGACATGATCCTCTTTGTTGAGTATTGCTTGATAATGATGAGATACACTCCATCGCTGTGGAATTGGAAATTTAAATTTTTCCGATAGAATCCCACTTGCTTCTTCAGTTGTGGTGTTTCTCCACGTTCTGAAAGGAACAAGTAACTCATCTTCATCATCAAAAGCAAAGTAACCATGCATCATTGCTGATATACCAATGGATTTAACGATGGTAATTTTAATTGAATATTTTGATTCAAAATCTTCTTTCAATCTTGAATAACTAGAACGAACACCACTCCATATTTTATCTAAAGGATAGCTGTAGTAATCATCAATAATCTCATTGTTCCAGGTGTAACTACCTTGAGCTATAGAATTGTTTTTCTCATCAATTAAAACTGCCTTGATTCTGGTTGAACCCAATTCAATACCAAGACTGCATTTTTTTAAATCAACTGTATTTATGTCTTTCATAATATTTCCTTTTAATGTGCGTGTACGTTAACATTTATAAGTATAACAGTTCTTTATAAAAAAGCAACAAAAATTTTACTTTATATTTTTCTTTGTTTTTGTTTCAATTTGATCTTATCACGTCGTTTTGATTCCATGATGCACATGATGTTTACGGTAAGAGGAATTGTCAAAATGAGTCCTATTGAGCCAGCTGTTGCTCTGAGTATCTCAGAAGCAATGACATCAAGATTCATAACATTCCTGAACTCTGTTTTGAAAAGAATCAGAAGCAATATCAATGGAATGTTTGTACTTGTGTATGCCAATATCAAGGTATTGCTCATTGAACCAATTATATCACGCCCAATAGTCATACCACTCTTTCTGAGCTGCTTGATGCTTATATCACTGTTTGTATTTATGATTTCATTCATTGCACTGCTGATTGATAAAGCGGTGTCCATTACTGCTCCCAAAGCTCCAATTGCAATTCCGGAAAACAGAAGAGATTGATAATTGATGCCATAATTCTGCGGAATATAAGAAAGCATCTGTGCTTCTTCATTTCCAAGACCAGTGAGCTGAGCAATTCGTCCAGCAATCACTGCAAACATCATTGCAGTTAATGTTCCAGCCAATGTTCCAAAAATAGCACTGAAGCTCTTCTGATTCATTCCACCAATTGTGATCATGGTTACAAAAGTTGCAACAAGACACACAATAAATGAAGATAACAGAGGACTGTATCCATTTATTATCATCGGCAGAAATCCAAAGAACACAAGAGCAATTGTTACAATCAAACTCAATAGTGATTTCAAACCTTGCTTTCTTCCTATCAGCAGCAACATCAAAACAAACGATATTACGCAACAATAGATGACTCCCGAGCGGTCTCTGTCATATATTATTAAATTGGTGACCTTACCCGTTGAATTTGTATCTACCTGAACCAGTATTTTATCACCTTTATCACAGATTATTTTAAATGGCATTGCCATCTGTATTTGATTTTGAATGTCGTAGGTCTCACCTTTATGAGAACCTGAAGTCAACTGTATTTTTAGATGCTGCACCCTGAAATCTGATTCAATTGGAACATCTGGACGCTCCTCATCAGTATCATCATACATGACTTCTAAAACCTTGGCATTTTCAACTACTTCTGTTGCTTGCATCTGCTCATCATAATATTCACTCAAACCACTGGTATCACTTGAAGCTGCAAAGATTGCAGCACATGATGCAATAATTAAAAGCAATGTCAATAAAGTTTTTTTCATTCAATCTCCCTTTACTAGTGATGGGTACTTAAAAAGTACCCATCAGTTAAATTACTAATTCTGTATTATAAAATACTATTTGATAGTTGTGATGTTATCAACATCTAAAGGAGCAATTGTTCCTTGAGCCTTGAATGCATCAACAAAAATGCCTCTTAAAGTAATGTATGTTTCATCAACATCTGTTGCTTGAGAGAAGTCATAACCATCACCACCTGTGAACATGAAATCATTTACAACAACTGTATATAATTCATCATCTTCAATTGGTGTTCCATCATTCAATGTGATAGAAGTAATTCTGCTTTCGAAATCTGCATCTGGATCATAAACAACTTTAACACCGTAGAACTGACCGTCTGTGATGTCAGGATTGTTGATACCATGATCGATAGCAGCTTTTAAAGCACTACCTGGAAGTTTGAACTTAACTGCATAGTTATCGAAAGGCATGATTTCATAAGCATCACCCATTGTAACTGTTCCAGCCATCAATGATCTTCTCAAACCACCACCATTTGTGATAGCAACTTGTGTGTCGAATTCTTCAGTCAATAGTTTGTCATACCAGTAACCAAGTTTTGTTACATTCAAACCACTTCTATCATGTGTAAATTCACCATCAGCTGTACCAATAACTTCTTTTGTGATGCTATCTGTTTCAGCTTCTTCAGCAGCTAAGTCAGCTACAGATTGAGGATCAGCAATGATATTGCTCTTTGTTTTATAAACAGGATCAACAACAGCTTCAATATCTGCAATTGTCTTATCAGCGTTGAATTTAATTGTCAAACGACCAATAGATCTACCATATTTATAAGCTTGAATGATAGGCATACCATTAACTTCACCAGCAACAGTCTGGTGACTGTGAGCACTGAGAACAGCATCCAAACCATCAACAGTTGTTAAATCTGTTGCTTTACCAGTGATTTCATTTGTGTCGTAGTCCTGGTAAGAATCAATGTGTGTTAGAGCGATAATTGCATCAGGAGTTCCTTCTTCTGCATTACCTTCTCTTAGGTAATCAACCCATTCTTGACAAGCTTCAACAGGATCTGTGAATTCCAAGCCCTCTACATTAGCAGCAGATGTCAATGTTGAAGTATTTGGATGAGCCAAACCGATGAATGCAATTTTGTATTGACCAATGTTTACGAAACCATAAGGTTTTGCCCATGATACAGGTTTGCCAGTCTCTTCATCTACAATGTTTGCAGCTAAGAAAGTGAAACCACCATCTTCCTGCCATGTTGTTAAGTGACTTACACCCCAGTCAAATTCATGGTTACCAACAGAACTGTATAGAACGTTCAAGCTCTTGAACATTGTTGATACAGGAGCACCATATGTTAAGTTAGAAACAGCTGTTCCTTGGTAGTTATCTCCACCTGCAACTACAAAAGTATTATCTAAAGTTGCTTTTGCGTTATTTGCATAACCTACCATCTTAGCCATACCGATGTTTTTTCCCCAATCAGAAACATCTTCTGCTACATTACCGTGGAAGTCATTGAAATAAATGATATTTACATCCATTGCTTCAGATGTTGTATCCAATGTTACTTCTGTTCCCACTGTTTGTTCCTGTGCAGTTGTCTGCATAGATTCCATTTTTCCTTCATCAGCACCAGTAGCTTTTGTCTTACAACCGACTAAAGCCAAACTTAAAACTAATGTTAGGAATACCAAATTACGATTAAATTTTTTCATGTAATCCTCCATCTTTTTTAGTATACTTTGAAAAAATTTTAAGTCTAGAATAAAATTGAAAAAAATATCATTTTTTGCAAAAATTTAACTTTTAATACCTTATATTGCAACATACAGAGGTCAATCTTAAATATCGTTAAGCTTATTGTTAAGTAAATACTTATATTCAATGTTTAAATTTTACTGATAGTTACAGATGTAACTTTTAAATCTTGAGTCATTTTTTCTAATCTCCATCGACTTTTTATTCCCTATTTTTCCATTTATTTAACAATAAAGTATGATTTTTTGAGATTCTTTGAAAGAATAAATCTATTTAATATTTGTTCAATTTTTAAACAGATTACAAAAATTTTGTATTCTTTTTATTTTTTTTCTTGTAAAATCTGTTTATTTATACCTATTAAGAATGTATAATTTTGATAGATTTAGCAGAATAATT
>JALNVT010000090.1 GCA_023231265.1 Sphaerochaetaceae bacterium | reverse complement strand
CCAACTCATCTTGAAATAGGAAGAGCTCTGCGAGAACTGCTCAGTGAGAATGTACTCATCATAGGCTCAGGGTTCTCTTTTCACAACATGAATGCGTTCGCAACTTCAGAAGAAGTTGCAGATCCTCTAAATGATGAGTTCCAGGACAAATTAATTGCAATCTGCTGTACAGAGATGGAGGAGAGATCAAGAAGAGAGCAAATGCTGAATTGGGAGCACATCCCAAATGCAAGATACTGTCATCCTCGAGAGGAACATCTGATGCCTTTATTGGTATGCGTTGGAGCATCAGAAGGATCTGGAACCAAAATATTTGATAACTACATCATGGGAAAAAGAGCGCTTGCTTTTTTATGGTCGTAGGAACAATTCAAGATAACCAAAATTCGATGCAGCTCAAATGTTTGGATTGGTATTGATGCAATGCAAAAAGTGAGGCTACTTTCTTCAATGAGAGAAAGAGCTCTCACTTTTTTTGTTGTCTCCTGTCAATCAAAATGAAATAAATTGAAAAAAATACTTAACAAATAAGAACCAAAACTAGCTCAGACATTGACCTCGAATTTTTATGTACATTACTGATTCAAAAAAATATCCAGAGCGTTTTTCAATTTTCAAGTTAACGCAACAAATTGAAAATTTTACATATTTTTTGATTGCTCAAGCAATATCTCATTTTACAAGTTATCAGAGAGAGCTCTGAAACATGAGAGAGCTTAGGTATCTAATCAGGACTTAAATATTGAAAAATTTATGGATTATCTTTTTAGTTTTTCTATAACTTCTCATCAAAGCCTATGAAGCTCAGAGCTCCTGATTTCTTATTTAAGCGCTCATTCAAAACAAGAAAAAATAGACATCTATTATTGACAGATGTCTAAAATCATTGCGACTATTTAGGGTTCATTACAGACTGCAAATATAAGTGCAACATAACACAAAATTATGCAATTTTTTTGCATTATAAAAAATCACTTTCTAATCACTTTTATAAAAAATCATCAATTAAAAGCTATAAATACTTATTTATTGATATATATCTATGCAAATAGTGTGCAACTTATGCAACAATTCTTGAGGATATAAACCTTGACTTATGGGTCCAATACGTTATGATTGAATAGTAATTATTTATTTTTTTGTGTTTGTTTACCAAACCGAAAGGAGGAAAAAATGAAAAAATTATTTACAGCTATTATCATAGCATCTATGCTCACAATCACACCCTGTTTTTCACAAGGAACCAACGAAGGAGAGAGTAAAAAAAAGACTCTAAACATGTATACAGCTCTTGATTCAGAAGAAGCAAAATATTATTTGGATGCTTTTGAAAAAGAGACTGGAATTGAAGTCAATGAAGTTAGAATGAGTGCTGGTGAGGTTGCAGCAAGAATTGAGGCTGAAAGAAACAATCCTGGTGCAAGCATTTGGTTTGGTGGTTCAAACACTGATCACATAAGTGCTGCTTCCAAAGGTCTTCTTGAACCTTACAAACCAAATACATCTTTTGAATTGATTGATATCTTACATGCACCTGATTATGAATGGTCTGGTTTCTATACAGGTATTATCGGTTTCTGCACAAACACAAATTACTTAAAGGAACACAATCTTGAAGCACCTACTTCCTGGGCAGATCTACTGAAACCAGAATTTGAAGGTGAGATTGAAATGGCTTATCCTTATACATCAGGAACTGCTTACACCACATTTGGCACATTGATTGAGCTTTATGGACTTGATGGTGCTCTAGACTGGTGGAAAAAATTTGATAAAAACATTCATCAATACACAAAATCAGGAACAGCTTGTATCGCAAGAGCTGGACTTGGAGAGTGTGCAGTTGGTATTGGTTTCTCTCATGATATCCTAACAAAAGGCATACAGAATGGTTATCCTCTAGTGATGACTTTCCCTGAAGAAGGATCTGGTTATGAAGTTGGAGGTATCTCTCTTATCAAAGGTGGAAAAGAAACAGAAGAAGCTAAGATCTTCTTTGATTGGGTTTTCACAGTTGAAGCACAGAACCTTTTTGTAAAATACAACAGAATCCCTGTTAACCCAGATGCAACAGTTGCAGAAGGTGCAATCAAGTTGACAGATATCAATCTAGTTAACTATGACGCAATTGCACTTGGAGAGGCAAAAGAAGCAAATGTTAAAGCTTGGAGAGACACAATAGGAAAGTAATATTTCCATATCAATCTTAAAGCAACTCTGTATTTTCAGAGTTGCTTTTTAACTCAACCACAGGGAGGATGAGTGAATGCATAAAAGCAAAAAGGAAACCTTATCAGAAATAAAGAGGATTGCAAGAGAACCTTTTCTTCTGGTATCTATAATAGTTATTTTTTATCTTCTCATTGCATTTGTTATATTTCCAATATTTCAAGTACTTAAAACTAGTGTCAGCGTGGATGGGCATCTCAGCTTCGCCAATTTCACACAGGTTCTTACAAAATCATATTACATAAGACCTCTGATAAACAGTTTGGTTCTTGGTATTGTTACTGCAACAATAGGCACATTTTTCGGATTTGTATTTGCATATGCAATTACAAGAACACCTATGAAAGGGAAAAGAGCCTTCCGTCTGATAGCTACTTTTCCAATGGTATCACCTCCATTTGTAGTTGCACTTGCTTGTATTCTACTGTTTGGAAGAGCCGGTATATTTTCGGGATTTATAGGCAATATTTATGGATTAACTGGACTTGTTATAGTAGAAGTTATTGCCTATACACCAACTGCTTTCTTGGCTCTTGTTGGTATTCTGCAGGCAATTGATCCTGCATTAGAAGAAGCTGCATCAGATTGTGGTGCATCAAGAACAAAAGTGTTCAAAACTATAATACTTCCTCTTTCAACTCCTGGAGTTGTAAGTGCATGGCTTTTGGTTTTCATCCAATCTTTAGCAGATTTTGGAAACCCAATAATTCTATCAGGTGATTTCTCAGTTCTTTCTGTACAGGCCTACCTTCAAATCACAGGAATGTATGATATAGCTCGTGGTTCAACTCTAGCTATCATGCTTCTAGTTCCAACAGTTTTGGCTTTCTACATTCAGCGTTACCTACTTTCCAAAAAATCATATGTAACACTCACAGGAAAACCAACATCTGCAACAATTAAAAATCTTGAATGGTACATAAAAACCCCTATCTATTTCTTCTGCATATTCTTTGCAGCAGTTGTAGTTCTGTTCTACGGAATGGTTGTATGGGGCTCCTTCCAAAAACTTTGGGGAGTTGATTCGACATTCACCTTAAATAACTACATAGATATGTGGGCTTCAGGAAAGGATTATATAAAAGACTCTCTGATTGTAGCTCTTATAGTCACTCCAATTACAGGTGTGCTCAGTATATTCATTGCTTATTTAAGTGCTCGAAAGGAGTTTATTGGTAAGAATTTGATGGAAATTTCAGCTATGCTCACATTTGCAGTTCCTGGAACTGTAGTTGGTATTGGATACATCCTCGCTTTCAACAGTAAATCTTTCTTCATGCCAGTCTCTCTCACAGGAACAGCATTCATCATAATAACATTGCTTATATTCAGAAACCTTCCTGTTGGAATAAGAAATGGTATTGCAGCTCTAAATCAAATCGATCCTTCAATAGAAGAAGCTTCAATTGATCTTGGTGCAAGCAGTTCCACCACATTCAGACGTGTGACTCTTCCAATGATAACACCTGCCCTATTCTCATCACTTGCAAATAGCTTTGTTAAATCAATGACAGCTATTAGTGCAATTATATTTGTAGTATCAGGAAAATGGAATTTGATCACCGTAGCAATACTTGGTTACGTAGATAATTCACAATATGCACAGGCAGCTGCAATGAGTCTTCTTCTTGTAGGTATCGTTGTGATTGCATTGGGTCTCATTCGTTTGGTAACAAGCAAGATGGGACAAGGAATGAACTATTCAAATCTTGAAGGGGAAAATTAAAAAATGGATAATGAATTTTTAAAATTAGTAAAATTAAATAAGACATTTGGCAATGGAAGTCAAAAAGTCACAGCAGTAAACGATATAGACCTTGATGTAAGAGAAGGAGAGCTTGTAACATTGCTTGGCCCATCTGGTTGCGGAAAGACAACCACACTGAGAATGATTGCAGGATTTCAAACTCCAACAAGTGGTCATGTGTATATCGACAGAGCTGAGATGGAGAACATTCCACCAAACAAAAGACCAACTTCAATGGTTTTTCAGAACTACGCGCTGTTTCCACACATGAGTGTCAGACAGAACATCTCATATGGCCTTGAGATAAGACATCTATCTAAGAGTGAGATCAATGAGAGAGTCGATAAGACAATGGAGAGCATTGGCTTGACTGGACTTGGAGATAGACAACCAAGAGAGTTATCTGGAGGACAGCAGCAGAGAGTCAGTCTTGCAAGAGCTATGATTTTGGAACCAAAAGTTCTTCTCTTTGATGAACCTCTTTCTAACTTAGATGCAAAACTTAAGGTATCAACAAGATTGGAAATCAGAAGAATACAGCAGCGTGTTGGAATAACATCTGTATATGTAACACACGATCAAGAAGAGGCAATGACCATTTCAGATCGAATTGTTGTTATGAAGAATGGCGTCATACAGCAGGTTGCATCTCCCGTTGAGATCTATTCTCATCCAAGAAATAGATTTGTTGCAGGTTTCATTGGAAAGGCCAACTTCATGAGAGGAAACATAACTGAAATTAATGGAGACTCCATGATGGTCAAAACACTCAGCAAGGTCGTCAAAGCCCCATATTGGAACAAGGATCTCAAAGTTGGACAGGATGTAATAATTGTTGTCAGACCAGAATCAATTGTGGTTCATGAAGCTGATGAGGACTCTGAAGGATTGCTTGATGGTAAAGTAATACATGCCGTATATTTTGGCTCTCAAATAATCTATGAAATTGAGCTCAAAGATAAATCAGTCATGAATGTTGAAATATCTGATCCTCAGGACAACATAAAATTCCAAGACGGAAGTGATGTTAAGATATCATTGAAATACAAGAGTCTTCATGTACTTCCTTTTGAGGAGAAAGTTGATAATGAATGATATTGCACTCATTGGTCACATATCTCGAGACATCATTATTGATGTGAGATCTCGAGAGGTAAAAGCCGTAGGTGGTGCTGTGATGTATGCCCAGGCCACTCTTTCAAAGAGTGGCACTGAATTCACAGTTATATCCAAACTTCCAAAAGATGAAACAGAACTCAGAGAGAAACTTCTTGCTTCTGGCGTCAATTGGAAGATTGGGAAATCCAGCAATATGACTTCAATTAAGAATGTTTATTTAAGTGAGGATAAGGAAATTCGAGAGGTCACACTCATTTCTAAAGCAGACAGCTTCATTTTATCCGATATTGAGAGTGAGATAGCAGATATCTATTATTTTGCAGGTCTTTTCTATGGAGAGATTCCAGATAGTATGATTGAGCCTCTTTCAAAAAAAGGGAAGATTGCCCTCGATGCTCAGGGAGTGTTGAGAGCAAGCACCGAAGATGGAGATATCATCTTCAGAGATTGGGATAAAAAGAAAGAGTTGATGCCTTTAATTACATATTTGAAAGTTGATGCAGCAGAAGCTGAAGTTCTGACATCGATGAAAGATCGAGAGAGAGCAATCAGAGCTCTTTCAGATATGGGAGCAAGAGAAGTCATGCTGACTCACAACAAAGAGGTCATGCTGTTTGATGGCAAGACTCTTTATAGAGAGTCTTATACCAACAAAAACAGCAGTGGTAGAACTGGACGCGGAGATACAACATTCTCCTCGTATCTTGCATGGAGGAAAAATCATGGGATAGAGGAATCTCTCAGATATTGCACAGCTCTGTGCAGCATAAAGATGGAGAGTCCTGGAGTATTCAATGGCAGTGTGGAGGATGTACTAAAAAGAATGAGAAGTTAGTTTAGGTGCAGGATTCTCTGATGATGATCTTGCCTGTAACAACCATTCTGATTGGACCGCCTTCCTCCTCTCCTCCATTCCTTATCAAATCAAGAAGTCTCTGGGCAGCAATTCGACCCATCTGACTTGTTGGAATTTGAACTGTAGTGAGTGCAGGAGTTGAGAGACTTGCCCATGGAATATCATCAAAACCTGTGATGCTTATGTTCTCAGGTATTCTGTAAGTTTTGCTTTTGCATGCATGCATGAAACCAATTGCCATTGCATCATTTACAAATGTGATACCGATTTTTTCGTCATGTTTTATCTTGATCAAATTGAATGCTTCATGACCAAAGTCAACAGTGGTGTCTTTCATTGAGTAGATTTCAGGTTCCAATCCGCTGTCATTCATGGCTTTATTGTAGCCCATGAGTCTCTCATGATTGTTGTACCAATGCTCAGGGCCTGTTACATGAATAACACGGGGCAGAGACTTACTGATCAATCGCTTTGTCAGTTGATATTCATATTCACCATCATCACAGATGACGCAGTCCACGTGGGTTTGAGCTAGATTGTTCTCAAGAAGAACAAATGGAACGGAATATTTTTTCAGAGCAAGAATACTTTTTGAAGGAATTGATTGCCCTCTGATTATGAAGCCTGAAAAATCACCAGGAGAAATTGGAACTTTAGAAAAATCGACTTCATTATTTTCAAAGTATAGAGGTACGACAATGAAGCCATTATCAATGAAGATATCTTGGAACTGTGTGAGAGTATATTTGAAGAATACCTGACTTCTTTCATCCTTTCTTCTTCTTGCAATAACACCTATGAATTTTGGTGCTGTTTGAGGCAGATTTTTATATGTTCCACTGGAAACCACGCCCTCTTTTTTGACAGCTTTAAAAACTAGCTCTCTAGTTTTATCACTGATTCCTGGTTTGTCGTTCAGCACTCTAGAAATTGTAGAAGTTGAAATATTCAATTTCTCAGATAGTTCTTTGATAGTCATAATTGCTCCTAAATATGAAAACTTTTAATTTTTACTCCAATGTAAAAAAAATGCAACAACCATGCAATTATTGTGCAATCTTTTGTTAGAATTGTCAAACAAAATAGAAGAGATTATCAATCTTTAGGAAATATAAATCTCTATTGATGGGATTTAGAAGGAGTTTAATTTACTACACAGAAAAGATTTATTAATACTTTTCTAACATAACTTTAATTGATATCTGTAAAAAGGATACTACAATATTTCATAAGTACGTGTGCAAAAATAAAAATATTCTTGCATAAAAAATTATTATGATTCATTTATAGGAGGTCTATAATGAAAAAACTTATTATCGCTCTAATGGCAGTATCACTGACCATTTCAACTCTTGCAGCATAGGGCTCAAACGAAAGTGCTTCAGGTAAAACCAAACTAACAATTGCAGGTCGAGATGGAGCTTATGGAGAGGCTCTTCAATCAGCAGCTGATAAATATTCAGCAATGCATCCTGACGTAGAATTTGAAATTCTAAAATTATCAGGAAGTGATCTATTTGAGAAATCTGTAATTGATATCAAAACAGGTACTGGAACTTATGATATTGTTTATATTGATGATACAAACATCACACAATTCCAGAAATCGGGTTGGTTGGAAGATCTTGAAGGTCTTGGTTACAAGACAGATTCTGATATGATTGCACCTGCAGTGAAACTTGGTCGTTTCCCATATAAGGATGCTGGTACTCTTGAAGCAGCTCCAATTGTTGGTAATGTTGTTCTATTTGCTTACAGAAAAGACCTATTCACCAAATATGGTCACAGTGATCCTACAACATGGACACAGATTCTTGATGGTGTCAAAGACATCAGTCAAAACGAAAGTGATGTTGATGGAGTTGTTTTCGGAGGTGTAAAAGGAAATCCAATTGTAACAGGTTTCATGCCAATATTCTGGGCTTTTGGTGGACATGTTCTTGATGAAGATGGCAATGCAACACTAGACAATCAGAATACTTTAGATGCATTCAACTACTTCTTAGAATTGGCAGAATATGCACCAATGGGTGTTTCAATGTATCAATCAACACAGGTCAAAGATGCTATCTATACTGGAACAGCAGCCGTTGCTTCAGAAGTATGGCCTGGTTGGATTGGTGATTTAGAGAATCCTGAGAAATCAAAAGTTGTTGGAAAGGTCGCTGTTGTTAAGAGTCCTGGAGAGAAAGTGAATGCCACATCAATGCTCGGTGTTTGGCTTGCTGCAATTCCCAAAAGTGCTAAAAACAAACAAGCTGCAGCTGATTTCCTTCAGTATCTAACAAGCTCTGAAGCTCAGACAATGATGGCTGAAGAAACAGGCGTTCCACCTACAAGAAAATCTGTATTTGAAAATGCAAGTTTGATTGAGAAATATCCTTGGTATCCAGCACAAGAGAATGCTCTGATGAATGGTGTTCCTCGTCCTAGATCCCCTCAATGGAAACAGATTGAAGATGAACTTGGTTCTGTTCTACAGAGAGCTTTGATTGGAGAACTGACAGCAGAACAAGCTGTTAAAGAAGCTCAATCGAAAGTCTCAGATATCGTAAATCAATAACACAACAACAGCAGAAGGGAGATTATATCTCTCTTCTGCAATTGAGAGGTGAAAATGTCCAATAAACAACAGCGAAGTAATCATTTATTTTTTTATCTGCTCATACTTCCAACATTTTTAATTATTTGTCTGCTTACAATTTACCCTGTCATAAGAGTAATCTCTCTTTCTTTTTATAAATACAATTACATAAGTGATATGAATCCAACATTTGTTGGATTATCCAATTATGTAAAAACACTCAAAGATGGTCTTTTTAGACAGTCCTGCATCAACACTCTTGTGTTCTGTTTCATGGCACTTTTTTTGAAGTTGGATTGGGACTTGTTCTTGCACTGATATTTCAACAGAACTTTGCGTTCAAAAAATCGTTCATGACAATTGCAATATTTCCAATGATGCTATCGACAATGGTAATCTGTGCTGTATGGAGAAT
>JALNVT010000089.1 GCA_023231265.1 Sphaerochaetaceae bacterium | reverse complement strand
ATTTGCAATGATAGCAAGATTATTGGAGAACAACTCTCTAAAAAGAAATGGAACTCTAATTTTGGATGCTCCAGTTGCCAATCTTCATTTGCAGTGGTATGAATATCTCTCACAGATATTTTTCACCATGTATGAGAAGTTAAATATCAACACAATTGTTGTGACAACAAATCCCAAAATGATTCAATCTATAATTGAAGAAAAGCAATCAAATGAGGCTGTTCCAGTTTCTTTGTATTATCTTGAGGAGAGGGACCACACAACCACTGCTAAAAATGTATCTAATAAACTAAATTTGTTGTACTCAGAACTTGAAAGTTAGGTAGACAAAACAAGAAAATCCTAAAAATTATAAAAAATTTTTTAAGTTTTTTTTATAAAATTGAAGTAATTTTATTATTTCCCTAAGTAAACGATTACTTGTAATAGTTTTACCAGATATTCAATATATAATTTGTTATATAGAAAAAAAATACTTATTTGTAATATGTATGTTTTTGTATCTTATTCGGTGCATAAATCAATAAGTTGTTTGAAATTTATCATTAAAATTAAAAAATGGCACTTTATTGAAACTTCATTATTTACACATTTGTGAAAAAATATTCCTTTTTTTTTACTGATTTTTCCTTTATACTTGCTCAATACGTATTTTTTGGATACTAGAAACTAGGTTCAAAGTACAAATTCAAGTGAGGGAAAAGAATATGAAAAGATTATTGATTAGTCTATTAACTTTAACATTAGTATTTAGTACTTCTGTTTTTGCAAATGGTAATAAAGAGACCAAAGAGTCAGATTCTACAAAATCAGATTTCACTGTTGGTGTTGTAACTGATACAGGTGGAGTTGATGATAGATCTTTCAACCAAGGTACTTGGGAAGGTTCTGTGAAATATGCAGAAGAAGTTGGTGGTGATGCAAAATACTTACAATCAACAGCTGATGCTGATTATGTACCAAACCTTTCAACATTCGCAGATGAAGGCAAAACTCTTATAACAGCTCCTGGTTTCTTATTCGATAAAGCTATTGAAGAAGTTGCTGGAAATTACCCAGAGCAGAAATTCTTGATCTTAGATACTGTTGTATCTGGTTTCGATAATGTTGTTAGTGCAACATTCTCTGCAAACGAAGGTGGTTACCTAGCTGGTATTGCAGCTGCAATGCAGTCAAAGAAAGAAGGCGCAACAAAGATTGGTTTGGTTTTAGGAATGGACTTCCCAACAATGCAATTATTTGAAGCAGGTTATGAAGCAGGTATTCACTCTGTAGACCCAAACCTAGAATTATTAACTGAAATTCCTAATTCATTCATGGACACTCAAAAAGGTCAAACACTTGCATCAAAATTATATGATGAAGGTGTAAAAGTAATCTTCTCTGTAGCTGGTGCAACTGGTAATGGTTGTATTAAAGAAGCTAAAGACAGAAGAGTCAATGGCCAAAACGTTTGGATCATTGGTGTTGATAGAGACCAATATGAAGAAGGTATCTATGATGGAACAAATTCTGTTATCTTAACATCAGATTTAAAAAGAGTTGATGTAGCTGCATATGATGTTGCTAAGATGGCAAATGAAGGTAACTTCCCTGGCGGTCAAGAAATTGTATTTGACTTAGCTAAAGGTGGCGTTGGCCTACCAGATGAAAATCCTAACCTAACAGATGACATTTTAACTGCAGTAGCAGAGGCTACAGCTAAAATCGTTAGCGGTGACATTGTTGTATCAACAGTACCATCTCGTGTTAAATAATTAGATTTTCGTATAGAAATTGGTTAAGAGGGGGGTGTCAAAAACTCCTCTCTTTTTAATAAAATTGTGTTTCTGGAGGAACAAATTATGTTATCAAACAAACAAGAACTATTTGAGACTGCAACAAGTTCAAGTTTAACTTATCAACAAAAAATAGCAGGATTGGCTAATGCTGCAATCCGCCTACAGGACCCTAGAGAACTTCTTAATTACTCAGAGAAAGACTGGGAATTTATACAGAATGGTATGATATGCGATTTGAATGAAGGATATCTTCTTCATACACCTCGTTATATAGTACCTGACTACGAAGTATTGGTAGAAAAAGGTTGTGATTTTCTAGATATCACTCCTCCTAAAGATTTAGACGAACTATTAGACGATTTATTGATGATGTATGCACACATACCATCTGTAACTACCTTCCCAGTTTATATTGGAAATTTAGATACATTATTTGAACCATTCCTTGATGGTTTGACAGATGAAGTGGTATATCCAAAAATCAAAAGATTCTTGAACCATATCGACAAGGTCTTCACTGACGCATTTGTCCACGCAGATATCGGTCCAAAAGCAACAAGAGCTGGTTATTTAATACTTAGAGCTGTTGTTGAACTGGAAAATCCAGTACCAAACATGACATTTAATTACGATGAAGAGATATCAGATGAAAAATTTGCACTTGCATGTGTTGATTCTTGCTTGAGAGTGAGCAAACCATCTTTCTCCAACGTTAAAGAATATACAAAAGTAGTTGGCAAGCATGCAATTGTAAGCTGCTATAATTCATTACCTATTGGTGGTGGAGCTTATGGCCTATTACGTTATCGCCTTGGAACAATTGCTATTGCTTCAAAAGATACTGATGATATGATCAATAACTTACTTCCTGAACTTGGAAAATCTATCAATCATATGATGGATGAAAGAATTGATTTTGTTGTTCAAAAATCAAACTTCTTTGAATCTAATTTCCTTGTAAAAGAAGGATTTTTATCACGTGATAAATTTACATCAATGATTGCTATTGTTGGACTTGCTGATGCTGTTGATAATTTACTTCAAAAAGAAGGATTGAATGAAACATTTGGTACTTCAGAAAGAGGTGATGAAATTGCTCTTGCTATCATGGATAAGGTAAAAGAGATCAACGATGCCCATGAAACTAAATACATGGAAAGAACAAATGATCATTATCTTCTGCATGCTCAAGTTGGTGCTCAAATCACACCTGAGGATGTTGATAACACACCAGCTCACCGAGTTAAAGTTGGAGAGGAACCAATCCTTCCTATTCACATAAATCAAGCTTCTAAATTCTACAAATATTTTGATGCAGGTACAGGGGATCTCTATCCTTTTGACCAGACTTACATTGACCATCCAGATGCTGTACTTGATATCATCAAGGGAGCGTTCCATCAGGGAACAAGATACATAACAACTTATGTAGAGAATTCTGATTTGATTCGTGTTACTGGATATCTGGTAAAAAAATCTGAAGTAGAAAAAGCCAATAACGATAAAGCAGTACTTAGAAATACTACTTGGTTCGGTAAGGGCTCTGAGGAATATAACAGTGTGTTCGAAAGAAGGATTACAAAGTAAACTTCCTCTACATAAGGTTTTACCTTTTGCTAACGTTGATGGGATTGGCAATAGAACATCTATATTTGTCCAAGGATGTGATATCAGATGTTTGTATTGTCATAACCCAGAAACGCAAGATGTGAAATTCAAAGAAAGAGAAGTAAGCATAGAAGATTTAATAAAAGAAATAGAACCATATACCCCTTATGTAAGAGGTATAACTGTGAGTGGTGGTGAACCTACCCTCTACCACAAGCAGCTTGAGGTTCTATTTGATGAATTACATAAACAAAATTTAACATGTTATGTTGATTCAAATGGATATTTTGATAGAGAGAGAATTGCCTCTTTGATTGAGGTCACTGATAAGTTTCTATTCGATGTTAAAACTTTAGATAGCAGCGGGGATTTAATTGGTGTTAAGAAGACTGGCAATCTCGAAAATCTAAAATATTTATTGAAGTTGGGAAAAGTAGAGGAAGTTAGGCATGTTGCTTTAACTTCTTTTGTTGATAGTGAAAATGTAGTTAGACAGATTTCAGAAATCTTAAAAGATTATCCTGAAGTCTTGTTCAGAATAATTAAAGTTCACACCCGAGGATGCATGCATGAAGACCTCATAAAAGACAAAGTTCCTAGCAATAGGTTCATGGGTAACTTAGGCAAAATAGCCAGTGATATTGGCGTAAAACTGGTAAGAGTACAACTGTAGGAGACTGTATATAATATGAATAATGTTGTCGAGATGAAGGACATTACAAAAAGATTTCCTGGAATTAT
The DNA here is from genome assembly GCA_023231265.1 of Sphaerochaetaceae bacterium. GTDB lineage: Bacteria > Spirochaetota > Spirochaetia > Sphaerochaetales > Sphaerochaetaceae > Pleomorphochaeta. Next base: position 4,895 of record JALNVT010000089.1, on the reverse strand, counting down.
CGCTAACTCTCACGTTAACTTTGATTTAAGACAGGGAGAAATCCATGCCTTATTAGGTGAGAATGGTGCAGGTAAATCTACCTTGATGAGTGTTCTTTTTGGCTTGTATCAAGCTGAAGAGGGTGAAATTCTCATTCGGGGTGAGAAAGTGGACATAAAAGATCCCAATGTAGCTACTAAAATCGGAATAGGAATGGTTCACCAACACTTCAAGTTGGTTCATAACCTTTCAATTACTGAGAATATTATTTTAGGTGTTGAGCCTAAAAATAGATGGCATCAGGTAGACCTTAAGAAAGGTAGAGCTCAAGTTGTAGCCCTGAGTGAGAAATATGGGCTGACAGTTGATCCAGACGAATTGATTGAAAATATCACCGTTGGAATGCAACAGAGAGTTGAAATATTGAAGATGCTTTATCGTAACTCCAATATTCTCATCTTTGATGAACCTACTGCAGTTTTGACCCCTCAAGAAATTGATGACCTGATAATTGTCATGAGAAACCTTGTAAATGAAGGCAAATCAATTATTCTTATTACTCATAAATTGAAAGAAATTATGGCAATTGCTGATAGATGTACCGTACTTAGACGAGGGGAATGTATCTCCACTGTTGAAGTAGCAAAAAGCAATCCGTCAGAACTTGCAGAGATGATGGTTGGACGTAAAGTCAATCTTGATCTCAATAAAAAAGAAATCGATGAACACAAGACTGTTATGAAAATCAGAAACTTGAGTGTTAAAGATTCTAAAGGCCTAGATGCAGTTAAGAACTTCAACCTTGATGTTAGAACAGGTGAGATCATGTGTGTTGCCGGAATTGATGGTAATGGTCAAAGTGAATTGATCCAGGGTATTACAGGTTTGACACCATGCAGTGGTGGAACAATCGAATTCCTAGGAAAAGAAATTCAAAATACAAAAATTAGAGAAAGAACAGAGATGGGACTAGGTCATATTCCTGAAGACAGACAAAAATATGGTCTTGTTATGGATTTTGATATAAAAGAGAACATGGTCCTTCAATCTTATTTCAAAGAACCTTTTTCAACACATGGCAAATTGAACAAAGAAGCAATCAAAGAATATAGCGATAGATTGGTTGAAGAATATGATGTTAGAAGCAGTCAAGGTTCAGACACCACATCTCGTAGTTTGAGTGGTGGTAATCAACAAAAAGCTATCATTGCACGTGAAGTTGATCGCTCTCCAGCATTGTTATTGGCAGCACAACCAACACGTGGTCTTGATGTAGGTGCTATTGAATTCATCCATAAGAGTATTGTAGCAGAAAGAGATAAAGGTAAAGCAGTACTTTTATTCTCTTTAGAATTAGAAGAAGTATTGAGCTTGTCTGATAAAATTGCCGTCATTTATGAAGGTGAGATAGTTGGTGTTTTGGATGCCAAAGATGCAACCGAAAATGAATTGGGTCTATTGATGAGTGGAGCTAAGAAGGGAGATCTACCAGATTATGAGTAATAGTTTTAGAGCATATGTCGGCAATGAAAAACACCAGAAAGTATTGATTCCAATAATTTCTATTGTTCTAGGTTTCATTGTTGGTATCATTATAATGTTATTTTCACAGCTGAATGCAGGTTATTTATTCACTGCATTGCTTCGTGGTGTGTTTGGAATAAACACAAAATTTATTGGAACATCTAGATCTGTATTCAATGCAAGATATATCGGAGAGTTCCTTGTATCTTCAATGCCTTTAATTTTAACAGGTCTATCTGTTGCTTTCGCATATAGATGTGGTCTGTTCAACATTGGTGCTGAAGGACAGGTGATGATGGGTTCCCTTTTCAGTATCGTTGTTGCATTATCTTTCCCAGGTCTTCCAAAAGTTATCCTACTGCCAATGGTTGTTATCGCTGGTGCTTTAGGTGGAACAATTTGGGGATTCATTCCAGGTCTTTTAAAAGCTAAATACAACGTACATGAAGTTGTTGTTACAATCATGCTTAACTATGTTGGTTTGTATTTTTTGAACTGGACAGTTAAATCACTCCCAGGATCATCTCTTGTAAGAACTGTTGATATCCCAGATGCAGCATGGCTTGGAAGTGATTTCTTAAGTGATATCACAAACAACTCAAGACTCCACTGGGGATTCATCATTGTAATCATAGCTGTGTATGCTTTCTATTACATAATGAATAAAACTACATTTGGTTATGAATTGAGAGCTGTTGGATTCAATAAGGATGCAGCAAAATATGCTGGTATCAATGTTAATAAGAATGCCATTTTAGCAATGACACTGTCAGGTACATTTGCAGGTCTTGCAGGTACACTTTTAACTTGTGGTACTTTCAATTACGGAAGAGTTATTCCAGCGTTTGAAAACTATGGTTTCAATGGTATCGTAGCAGCTTTAGTTGGTGGTAACACTGCTATTGGTTCTGTATTAGGTGGATTGTTGTTTGGTGCACTTCAAGCTATTCAACCTATCATGCAGGCAAACGGTATTCCTCGAGAGATAGCAATCATCATCACAAGTGCAATCATAATCTTTGTTGCAATGCAGAATGGTATTAAATCTGTATTGAATAAGATTGGAAATAAGGAGGCATAGATATGGATACATTTTATGGCATGCTTACACTTACTTTAATTTATTCCACGCCAATTCTTGTAACTGCTCTTGGTGGTATGTTCTGTGAGAAATCTGGTGTTGTTAATATTGGTTTGGAAGGTTTGATGGGATTCGGTGCATTCACTGGAGCTACTGTCATGTATTTCGTTCAAGGTTCTGCATCAGGTCCTTATTTTGCTTTGTTGATGGGAATGCTTGTTGGTGGTATTGTTTCAATACTTCATGCATACATGTGTATAACATTGAAATCTGACCAGGTAATCAGTGGTACTGCAATCAATATGTTTGCAACTGGTGTTACAATTTATATGTCTCAGATCATATTTGGACAGCAGAGAACTGTTGCCTTCAATGAGAGCTTCACAAAAACAACCTATCCTTTACTATCTAAGATACCTTTCTTCGGTAAATTCCTATTCTCAAATATATATCCAACTGTATTCATTGCCTTGATTTTGGTTGTAATAAGTTGGTATGTACTTTATAAAACTTCTTTTGGTCTCAGACTTAGAGCTGCTGGTGAGAATCCACATGCTGTTGATAGTGTTGGTGCAAATGTAACTAAGATTCGTTACAGTGCTGTTATTATCAGTGGTCTTTTAAGTGGACTCGGTGGTGCAATGATGATCTTAACTCAGGATATTCAATATACCTCTGTAAGTATTCATGGTACTGGTTTCATAGCAATGGCTGCAGTTATCTTTGGTAGATGGAAACCGGCTCCAATTTTATGGGCTTCATTGTTCTTTGGTCTATCACAGATATTGAAGATTTATTCAACAAGCTTGGGTATTTTTGCTGCACTACCATTAGAATTCTTTGATAGCTTCCCTTATATTTTGACTGTTATTGCTCTTGTGGTATTCAGTGGTAAGGGTGTTGGACCTAAATCATCTGGTGTTCCATATGATAAAGGACAGAGATAATAAATAAAATATTAATATTTAATATATTGACCATCGGTGTTATCATCGGTGGTTTTATTATCGATATTTAAAAAAAATTAGCCTCAGCATACTTTTTTAGTACACAGAAAATGCTTAATATGATATTCTACGCTCAAGAGGACTTAAATATGAAAGAAAGTATAGAATTTAAAAACATTGATAACTATCAATCAAATTTCGAATCTAATGATAAGAACTTAGTAGCTCAAAATGCTGTTATGAATAATGGTATTGTTGATAGCAGTAAAGATATAAAAGCTGCACTACAGAATGTACATGAGTTTTCTATTTCCCTCGACGCAGGCGATATAACAAATCAGAAAAAATCTGGTAGATGTTGGATGTTTGCTGCATTGAACGTAATGAAACTTCCTATAATTAAAAAATTAAACTTAAAAACTATAGAACTATCACAGAACTATCCTTTGTTCTGGGATAAATTAGAAAAAACAAACCATTTCCTTGAGAACATGATTGAGACATCTGATGAAGATACAAGCTCCAGAGTTGTGAGTTATTTATTATCAGATCCACTCGGTGATGGTGGTCAGTGGGATATGTTTGCATCCTTAGTTACAAAATATGGTGTTGTTCCAAAGACAGCAATGCCAGAATCATATTCATCTTCAAATACAAGAGATATGGATAAGACTTTGACAACCAAACTCAGAGGTTTCGCTTGTGAGTTACGTGAAGCAAAAGCTAATGGTAGCTCTGTAGAAGAATTGAGAGTTATGAAAGAAGGAATGCTCGATACAGTTTATAGAATCCTATCTATTTCATTAGGTGAACCACCTAAGAAATTTACATTCGAAACAAGAGATAAAGATGATAACTTCATCAGAATCTCTGATATCACACCATTAGAATTCTTCAAAGAATATGTAAACATGGATATGAATGATTATGTTTCATTGATCAATGCTCCTACAAAAGATAAACCTTTTGGAAAGACATTCACTGTTCAATATTTAGGAAACGTAAGAGGTGGTCAACCTGTTAAATATTTGAACCTACCAATTGATGATCTTAAAGCTGCTGCTATCAAACAGATGGAGAGTGGTGAGGTTGTATGGTTTGGTTCTGATGTTGGTCAATCTTCAACAAGAGAGACTGGTCTGATGGCACTTGATGCATATAACAAAGAGACATTGTTCTCAACTACTTTCCCAATGACAAAAGCACAGCGTCTTGATTACGGTGAATCATTGATGACTCATGCTATGGTTCTTACAGGTGTCAACCTAGAAGAAGATGGCAAACCAAATAGATGGCGTGTTGAAAACAGTTGGGGTGAGAAAGTTGGAGCAAAAGGATTTTTTGTAATGAGCGATGATTGGTT
>JALNVT010000088.1 GCA_023231265.1 Sphaerochaetaceae bacterium | reverse complement strand
TTTTTAGGAAGTGCGTCTGCAACCATCATTGGTGGCTCAATTGCATATCTAGCTTCCTGGAGAATGGTATATCTTGTATATGGAGTGGGAGAGCTCATTCTTGCTCTTATTATGCTCCAGTATCTGGAGAAAGATAAAGGTGTGAGAGAGCATCTTGAACTTGGAAAATCATACAAGGTAGCACTGTCTAATTTTAGATTCATGAGACTTGTTGTGCTTCTGTTCTTCATTGGATTTTCTGTACTTGGTACATTTACCTATGTTGGGATTTCTGCAATGAATAAAACAGGTTATTCAATTCTTGTTGTAGGTTTCATGCTGTCATCATATGGATTTGGAACAGTGTTTGGTGGAAAGATTGCTTCTAAATTGAAGGTCAAACTTGGATCAAGTTTTTTGGCAGTTGCTGGTTTGATAGGTTTTGCTTCATTGCTCCTTCTCTCTTATACATCAAATGTGCCTCTTATAGTTCTTAGTCTTTTTGGATTTGGACTTTCTTTTATATTCATGCAGTCCACTTTGGTCACCACACTTCAATTGATGCTTCCAACAATGAAAGGTACCGTTATGTCTTTGACATCTTTCAATATCTTCTTTGGTGCAGCTGTTGGAACAAGTTTGAATGCAAAAATATTGGAAGTATCAAACATGGATCAGGTATATCTATTGGCGGGAACCATTATTGCTGTTGTCGGTGTGCTATCTTCAATTTATGTATCTAAATTTGAATCTGCTGGTATGAAAGAGATGAAGCAAAAGAAATTTGCATGATGAGTTATTAAAAAAATAATACCCAATTTTTAGTTAAATTGGGTTATTTTTTACATAACAGATGATTTTTCTTTCAATATTGCTCATTATCTGTATATTATATATGTGCTGTAAAACAGCTGTATCAAATTGACATCTCGATTTCTAAAACTTGTGACAGAATAAATGATTTTATTGCATAAATCTGTCTGATTATTTCAAAATTAACAATTATAAACATTTCATTTAAAATAATAAATACATAAAAAAAATAACATATAACCTAGTTTATGGATTTAAAATGACATTATAAATCAATTTTTTAAAAAGTGAATGAATCAAAAAAACTTCAATATATTAAAAAAATGTTACATTTTCTTTCAATAATTCTTCTTTGCTCTCCAATAATAGCTCATCAAGAGTTTTTTCACTATTTTTTTCAAGAATTTTATAAGGATCTAGAGCAAACAGCTCCAAGCCTATTTTTGCGTAGCTCTCCTGAAGTTCTTTATTTTTATACATTCCTAAATCAAGAGTGAATCTTATATTCTTGATATCCTTTATTATATCTTTGCTTTTGACAAGTAAACTCTTATCTGATTGTAAATTATATATTCTAATTATACCCTGAGTTGGACCTTCATTTAAGTAGTGTGAAAGTTTTGGATCTATTAACATTATTATCCCCTATATTGCACATCAAACTTAACAGAATGATGTTAAATTTACAACAAGTGTCTTTATTTTCAATGTACAAATGCTTATAAGTTGTCAAATAATACTTTTTTTTATTTGCTAAATTTACTTTAGTTTAGTATAGTATGTACTGAGATTATTATGCGAATTTAATCTATCAACAAATAATTTATTCAATAAGGAAGGTATTATAGTATGGCACAACAGATACAAGATTTAGTTGAATCTATTCAGAAAGAAGGAATAGACAAGGCTAATGAGAAAGCTGCCAAGATTATATCTGAAGCTAACAGTAAGGCTAAAGAGATAATCAATCAGGCTAAAAAAGATGCTAGTAAGATGCTCTCTGATGCTGAAAAAGAAATTGCTTTACGAGATCAAAGCGCTCAAGCTAGCTTGCAGCAAGCTTCTCGTGATGTGCAACTTTCATTAAAGAAGGCATTGACTGCACAACTAGATTCTTTGTTAGTAAAAAAGACTGGTGAAGCTTTTACAGGTGATAACTTGGTTAAGTTAATCAAGAGTGTTATTTCTTTAGATCTAACAGACGCAAAAACAACAGAATTACAATTATCTGAAAAAGAATTTAAGGCTTTAGCTGCTGAATTGACTAAAGAGCTTGGTTCTGAGATCAAAAAGGGCTTGGAAATCAAACCTGTTAAGAATGTAAATGTTGGTTTCCGTTTAGCGGAAAAAGATGGTTCAGGATACTTTGACTTCTCTGATGAAGCTGCTGCAAAGTTGATGACTCCATTCCTTTCTCCAGCTATCGCTGAAATAGTATTCAAATAGGAGAGTAGAGTGGCTTCTTATTATTATTTAGTTTCTACATTACCAAGTTTAAGATGGGAAGATGAATCACCATTTAGCTGTGACGAGTTTCTTGACATGTGCAGAGGTAATATTTCAAAAAAGGACTATAATATCATTGAGGAGACATTTTCAGGCAGACCAACTTCATGTTCATATGTAAAGAACTGGCAGAAATTCCAGACTATGGTGAAGAAGGAAATGGCCGACCAACGTAGCAAAAAACTCAAAATTTCAGGAGATAAATATAAAAACTCCGGCGATAAAGAGTCTAGGATAGTTGAGAGTGTACGAAATGCTCTCTCTGCCCCAAATGCCTTGGAAGGTGAGCTGATTATAATGCAGCTTTACTGGAAGTATCTCGATGATGAGAGCTCTAGTCATGTTTTTGATTTAGAAGGCCTTCTAAGTTTCTCTATCAAATTACAGCTTCTAGAAAGAAAGTCTCGTTTTGATAGAGTGGAAGGGAATAGAGAATTTACAGCTTTATTATCAAACCTTCAATCGAATATTAAAGGCAATTAAGTGGAGAAGATTATGGAAAATATGAATGGACGTGTCACCGGCGTCAACGGAAATATGGTAACAGTCGAATTTGACGAAGCTATTTCTAAAAACGAGGTGGGTTACATTCACGTAGGCGATGTTCGTCTTAAGAGTGAAGTAATCAAGATTAATGGTAAAATAGCAAGTCTGCAGGTTTTTGAGTCTACATCTGGCGTTGCCGTTGGAGACCCTGTTTCCTTTACCAATGAAATGCTCAGTGTAGAACTTGGTCCCGGCCTTCTTCAACAGATTTATGATGGATTGCAGAATCCTCTACCAGATTTGGCTAAAGAATGTGGTTTCTTCCTACAGAGAGGTGTTTACATGGACCCAATTCCAAATAAGGATTGGGAATTCACACCTGTTGCTAAAGTTGGTGACATTGTAGCTCCTGGAGATACTCTTGGTACAGTTCCAGAAGGTATGTTCACTCACCAAATTATGGTACCTTTCACATTCAGACCTGTTGATTGGAAAGTTGTTTCTATCAAAAAGAAAGGCACATACAATGTAAGAGAGACAATTGCTACAATTGAGAATCCAAAAGGTGAGAAGAAAGAATTGACCATGGTATTCTCTTGGCCAGTTAAAAAAGCAATCAAACTTTACGATGAAAGATTGAGACCTGATGAACCATTGGTAATGAAAGTTAGAGTTATTGATACATTCCTTCCTGTAGCTAAAGGTGGTACATTCTGTGTTCCTGGTCCTTTCGGTGCTGGTAAGACTGTTTTACAGCACATGGAAAGTAGAAATGCTGATGTTGATATTGTAATTATCGCTGCATGTGGTGAAAGAGCTGGTGAGGTTGTAGAAGTACTTAAAGAATTCCCAGAATTAGTTGATCCAAAAACTGGTAAATCTTTGATGGAAAGAACCATCATCATCTGTAACACATCTTCAATGCCTGTTGCATCTCGTGAGGCTTCTGTATATACAGCCGTTACAATGGCAGAATACTACAGACAGATGGGACTCAATGTTTTGATGTTGGCTGATTCAACTTCTCGTTGGGCTCAGGCTATGAGAGAAATGAGTGGTCGTTTGGAAGAAATTCCTGGTGAAGAAGCTTTCCCTGCTTACTTAGAAACAAGAATTGCAGAATTCTATGAAAGAGCTGGTAAGGTAAGACTTAATGATGGCAGAACTGCTTCCGTAACAATCGGTGGTACAGTATCTCCTGCAGGTGGTAACTTTGAAGAACCTGTAACTCAAGCTACTTTGAAGGTTGTTGGTGCATTCCACGGTCTATCTCGTGAGAGATCAGATGCTCGTAAGTACCCAGCTATTGATTCTTTGGAATCATGGTCAAAGTATGAAGGTGTAATTCAAAGTGATAAAGTTGAATATGCAAGAAGTATTTTATTCAGAGGTACTGAAGTAAACCAGATGATGAAAGTTGTTGGTGAAGAAGGTACCAGTGTTGAAGATTATGTTGAATATCAAAAAAGTGAACTTCTAGATTCAGTATATCTACAGCAGAACTCATTTGATCCTGTTGATGCAGCAGTTATTGTTGAAAGACAGCAGTACTCATTTGATAAATTGTTCAAGGTATTGGCTGCTAAATTTAAGTTGACAGATAAAAAAAATGTACGTCTGTACTTCAACGAAGTTAGACAGAAATTCTTAGACTGGAATAACGTAGAGTTTAAAAGCGAAAGATTTAAACAACTTGAAGGCGAAATCGACGATTTATTCAATAAAGAATTCTCAAGCTTTGATGAAGCTGGCGAGAAGTTACTATAAGGTAGGTGTAAAATAATGCAAAAAGTATATACCCAAATTGAATCCATTGTCGGTAACGTTATTAGCGTTCGTGCAAAGGGTGTCAAAAATGATGAGCTTGCTATTGTAACAACTCAAAGTGGTGAAAGTTATGCCAATGTAATTAAATTACAGGGCGATCTGGTATCTCTTCAAGTTTTTGCTGGTGCAACAGGTATTTCAACTGGTGACCAAGTGCGCTTCTTAAATCAAGCTATGAAAGTTTCATACAGTGATGATTTATTGGGCCGTGTATTTACCGGTTCTGGTGTTCCTCGTGATAAAGGTCCAGAATTGAATGAAAACATGATTGAAATTGGTGGTCCATCTGTTAATCCTGCTAAGAGAATTATTCCTCGTAACATGATCAGAACTGGTGTTCCAATGATTGATGTTTTCAACACATTGGTTGAATCTCAAAAATTACCTATTTTCTCCGTATCTGGTGAACCATATAACCAATTATTAGCTCGTATTGCTATGCAGGCTGAAGTTGATTTGATCATCTTAGGTGGTATGGGGTTAAAATATGATGATTATCTATATTTTAAAGACACTCTAGAGAAGAGTGGTGCTATGAGTCGTACAATAATGTTCATTCATACTGCATCAGATCCATCTGTTGAGTGTATGTTGGTTCCTGATATGGCTTTGGCTGTAGCTGAGAAATTTGCTATTGATGGTAAGAAAGTTTTGGTACTTCTATCTGATATGACAAACTTTGCTGATGCTATGAAAGAAATGGCTATTACAAAAGACCAAGTTCCATCTAACCGTGGTTATCCTGGAGACCTTTATTCAGCATTGGCATCTCGTTATGAGAAGGCTGTTGACTTTGAAGGTGCAGGTTCATTGACCATCTTAGCTGTTACCACAATGCCTGGTGATGATGTAACTCACCCAGTACCTGATAACACTGGTTATATCACAGAAGGTCAGTATTACCTCAAGGGCGGAAGAATTGAGCCATTTGGTTCTCTATCTCGTCTTAAACAGCAGGTTAACAAAGACACTCGTGATGACCACAGAGCTCTGATGGATGGTATGATCAAACTTTATGCTTCATATAAAGAGTCTCTCGAAAAGAAATCCATGGGTTTCCAGATGACTGACTGGGATGAAAAGCTTCTCAAATATGGTGAATTGTTTGAATCAAAGATGATGGACTTATCTGTAAATATTCCACTAGAAGAAGCATTGGACCTTGGATGGGAAATCTTAGCTAGCTGTTTTGAACCAAATGAAACTGGTTTGAAATCTGATTTAATTATGAGTCGTTGGCCTAAGAAAGAAGCTTAATAGGGAGGTAAAATGGCCGTCAAATTGACTAAAAACGAGCAGAAAAAGCAGAAAGACCAGCTAAAACAATTTACCCGATACCTTCCAACTCTGCAGTTGAAAAAACAACAGTTGCAGATGGTAATAAGAGACATCGAAAGTAAGGTTGTTGCGCTAAAGGTTGAACAGCAGAAGCTTGTTGACGGAATGCAGGACTGGATTTGTGTTTATGCAGAAAATAAAGTCTTTGCAAAAGATAAACAACTTTCCAATCTTGTTAAGATTGACAGAGTAGTACGTGTGAAAAGCAATATTGCAGGTGTTACAATACCAGAGTTCAAAGAGCTCACATTTCAGGAAATCGATTATGATTTGAATGAATATCCTCTTTGGGTTGATGATGGTATCAGCACACTACGTGAATATGCAAGACTTGATGCACTGATCAGTACTCTTGATATCCAAATGGATTTGCTTGGTAAAGAACTCAGAACTACATCTCAGAGAGTTAATCTTTTTGAGAAAGTTAAGATTCCTGAAGCTAAGAAAAATATCAAGAGAATTAGTATTTACCTAGGAGATCAGCAGGCAGCTGCAGTTGTTCGTGGTAAGATTGCTAAAACCAAAGCAATGGGGGCACAGGTATGATAGTTCCCATGAAAAAAGTTTCTGTAGTTGTTGAAACTCATAATAAGGGAGACATGTTAAAATCTCTTAGAAAGAGTGGAGTCATCCACATCTTTACAGACAACACAAGAAGTCCTAAAGGTGAGGAACTGCAGAAAGATAGTGATAACGTTTTATTGATTAAAAGCGCTATCGAAGAGTTTGCTCCAAAGAAAGCCAAGGATGCTCCTGCACAGAAGGAGATCACCCGAAGTGATTTAAGCAAACTTCAAAAAAGATTATTAAGACTTTATAGTCAAAGAAAAGACCTCAGAGAGTCAATCGTCAAAGATAGTTTGTTGATTGATCAAATCAAAGGTTGGGGTGATTTTGAACCCAAGGCTATAAATAAACTGAGTGACGAAGGTGTAGATTTACACTTCTATTTGTTAGGAAAAAAAGAAATTCTTAACATTCCAGAAGATGTTAAGTTTATTGAAATGGAACCTGTGGATAAACAAAATGCAATTGCAGTTATTGGAAATCCGCTTGATTCAAGCTTCCCAGCTCGTCAATTTGAAATTCCAGAGATGGGTGTTGTAGCTCTACGTGATAGAGTTGAGCAGAATAGAGTGAAAGAGGAAGAGATAAATTCTAAATTTAAGGATGCTCTTTGCTATATTTCTGCTTATGATACTGAAATCGAAAGATTGGAAATGGACATAAATTTTGAGAAGGTCTCTTCTCAAATGAACAGTGATGAGAATCTTTGCTATGTAACAGGATATATTCCTGTAACAAAGTTTGATAAATTTGAAAAGACAGCAAAGAAAAATTGTTGGGGTTATTTAGCTGAAGATCCAAGTGAAGAAGACTTGCCACCAACTCTTGTGCAGTACAAGAAGGGTGTTGGCATCATAAAACCTTTATTTGATATCTTGGGTACCGTACCTGGTTACAGGGAAGGTGATATCTCAGAATGGTTCTTGATGTTCTTCACACTGTTCTTCGCAATGATTATTGGTGATGCCGGTTATGGATTGATATTCCTATTAGCTGGTCTCGGTATGCAGAAGAAATCAAAAGAGCTGACTACAGGAAACATATTGATTTATGTTCTCTCTATTGCAACCATAATTTGGGGATCTTTAACAGGTACCTGGTTTGGTTCAGAAGCAATTGTAGCAAACACTTTCTTGAAGAATCTTGTTGTACCGGCAATAGCCAACTATCCAGCATTGTTTGATATGGATGCAAGCGCTGCACAGGACAACATCATGCAGTTCTGTTTCATACTTGGAACAATACAGCTATCTCTTGCTGAGGTGATCAACATCACCAGAAAGGTAAGAAAAAAAGATATTTCATTGCTTGCCGATATCGGTTGGTTGATGGATATCCTATCCTTGTATTTCGTGGTCTTGAATTTGGTTATTCAAAAACCATGTGATTATGGAGTTGTGTTCCCAATAATTGGAGTTGGTTTTGTCTTGGTTGTATTATTTGGATCACAGAAAGCAGGAGAGCCATTCAGCAATGGTTTGAAAGCTGGTCTTGGTGGTTTCTTTACTACATTCTTAGATACAATCAGTTGTTTCTCAAATATAATGAGTTACATAAGATTGTTTGCTGTAGGTCTTGCTACATTAGCTATTGCGCAGAGTTTCAATGCTATGGCAGCACCTATGCTTGGTGGAGCAACAACAATCGTTGGTATTTTAATATTGATCGTTGGTCATGGTTTGAACCTGGCTATGGGTCTACTTTCTGTTATCGTTCACGGTGTCAGATTGAATCTTTTGGAGTTCTCAGGCCAAGTCGGAATGGAATGGTCTGGAATTGAATATACACCGTTCTCTGAAACGGTTAAAGAATAATTGCAAATTAAAGTTGTTTAGATAACAACTGAGGAGTTTTAATATGAATAGTTTAGCTTATATTGGTTTAGCATGTGCATTGGCATTGTCAGCATTGGGTTCAGGTTTAGGCGCTGGTGCAGCTGCACAAGCTGCAGTTGGAAGTTGGAAGAAATGTTATGCAAACGGTAAACCTGCACCATTTATCATGGTAGCTTTTGCTGGTGCTCCATTGACACAGACAATTTATGGTTTCTTGTTGATGAATTTCATCAGTGCTGCTTTAGTAGCAGGCGCTAGTCCTGTATTGGCATTTGGTGTTGGTGTATTTGGTGGTTTGGCTATTGGTCTATCTGCTTGGATGCAAGGTAAAACTGCTGCAAGTGCTTGTGATGCTTTGGCTGAAACAGGTAAAGGTACAGCTAACTACTTTATCGTTATTGGTATCGTAGAAACTGTTGCTTTGTTTACTTTGGTTTTCTCTCTACTATTATTACAGTAATAAACCAATTATATTATAATATAGCTCACCTTCGGGTGGGCTCTTTTTTTGCTCAGAGAACAGAATACTTATAGGATTGATATGGAAGAAATGTTATAAATTGGTTGAAACTTATTTATATGATATCAAAAGGTATATGATACTTAGAGATTCAATATGAATTGCTTGCAATATCAGTGAATGTATCTGAGGCTTGTTGAATCAATGGAAAGAAATACATGTTTATGTGTGTCTTAAAAGTT
>JALNVT010000087.1 GCA_023231265.1 Sphaerochaetaceae bacterium | reverse complement strand
GGTATCCCTTTAGGTAAGGTCATTGACTGTGTATCAAAAATCAATACAGGTGCAAAATATACAAATGAAGTATTCCACAGATCTGTTGGTCTGAATGGTGTTGGTACGAAAGCTGTAAATGCTCTATCATCACACTTTATGGTAATAAGTTATAGAGATGGAAAATATGTTCAAGCTACTTTCTCACAGGGAAAGCTTCTTTCAAAGAAGAAAGGCACTGATAAGAGCCAATTAGATGGAACTTATTTTGAATTCATTCCTGATGTGGAGATTTTCAAGAAATATGCATACGAAGAGGACTTCATTGAAGCTCGTCTTTGGAATTATGCGTACTTAAATCCTGGATTGACTCTCAAGTACAATGGAAAGAATTATAAATCAAATCGTGGTCTTTTAGATCTTCTTGATAAAGCTGTTGAAGGCAATGAGATGTACACCTTGGTTCATTATCGTGGAGAGTACATAGAATTTGCATTGACTCACCTAGCAACCAACTATGGAGAGACTTATTATTCTTACGTAAATGGTCAGCATACAGCTGATGGTGGTACCCACCTCTCTGCTTTCAAAGAAGGTATCTTGAAAGCTGTCAATGAACATTTTAAGAAGAGTTGGTCAGCGCAAGATGTTAGAGAAGGTGTTATTGGTGCTATCTCTGTAAAGATAGAGAACCCTGTATTTGAAAGTCAGACCAAGAATAAATTGGGTAATACAGAGATAAGAAGTTGGGTTGTTCAGGAAGTAAAAGCTGGATTGATTGATTTCTTGTTGAAGAATACAGATGCAGCTGAAAAACTTTCAGCTAAAATTGATCACAATGAAAAATTGAGAAAAGAATTATCTGTAGTCAGAAAGAGTGCAAGAAGCTCAGCTAAAAGAGTTGCACTCAATATCCCCAAACTTAAAGATTGCAGATATCATTTGGGACAGAGTCAAGCTCACCAAGATGAATGTGAGAATTCAATGATCTTCTTAACAGAAGGAGACAGTGCTTCGGGTTCTATAACAAAGACTCGAGATGTGCACACTCAAGCAGTATTCTCCTTACGTGGTAAGATTTTGAACGTATACAATAAAAACAAAGCTGAAATTTATAAAAATGCAGAACTTTATAATATGATGAAAGCTTTGGGTATTGAAGACGGACTTGAAGGACTTAGATATGGTAAGGTCATAATTGCAACTGATGCTGATAATGATGGATTCCATATCAGAAACTTATTGATGACTTATTTCTTGACCTATTTTGAAGAGTTGGTGCTTGCTGGAAGATTGTATATTCTAGAGACACCTTTATTCAGAGTTAGAAATAAAAAGCAAACTGCTTATTGTTATAATGAAGCGGATAGAGATAACTTGATAAGTCAAATTAAGGGAGCAGAAGTAACACGATTCAAAGGTCTTGGTGAGATAGACCCTAAGGAATTCGGTTATTTCATTGGAGAAGAAATGCGTTTGGAACCTGTTAATATAACATCTCTGACATCGGCTCAGAATGCGGTTAAATTCTATGAAGGGGACAACACTCCAACTCGTAGAGACTTCATAATGGAGAATTTAATCTAATGGGACAAGTAGAAAAGATATTTAGAAAGAATTTTTTAGAATATGCTTCCTATGTTATCAAGGAAAGAGCCATTGCTGATTTACAGGATGGTTTCAAACCGGTACAGAGAAGAATAATTCACTCATTATTCGAAATGGATGATGGAAAGTTCCATAAGGTAGCCAATGTAGTTGGTTGGGCAATGAGATATCATCCACACGGTGATTCTTCAATTTATGAAGCTTTGGTCAATCTTGCAAACTATGATCTTCTTATAGAGAAGCAGGGTAACTTTGGT
Source organism: Sphaerochaetaceae bacterium (assembly GCA_023231265.1). GTDB lineage: Bacteria > Spirochaetota > Spirochaetia > Sphaerochaetales > Sphaerochaetaceae > Pleomorphochaeta. The sequence goes on along the minus strand of JALNVT010000087.1, from coordinate 7,302 downwards.
AACTCTCTGACTGGTGATAGAGCTGCTGCTTCAAGATATATTGAATGTAGAATCTTACCTTTTGCAAAAAAGGTACTTTATAATCCTGAACTTACAGACTATCAAGATTCCTATGATGGACGTCATCAGGAACCTTCAGTATTTCCAGCTAAAATTCCTCTTGTAGTGATACAGGGTGTTAATGGTATTGCTGTTGGTATGGCAACAACCATATTCTCTCACAATGTTGGAGAGGTGTTGGATGCCATGAAGAAAGAACTGCAGGGCGAGAGTATTGAATTATTCCCTGATTTTCTTGGCGGTGGGTTTGCAGATGTAACCAACTATGATGATGGACGTGGTTCAATTGTAGTTAGAGCAAAGCTAGATATCAGTGATCCTAAAAGAATCATCATCAAAGAACTTCCATTTGGTGTTACCAGTGAGAGATTGATCTCTACAATTGATGATGCTGCTAAAAAAGGTAGATTGAAAGTTTCGTCAATCAATGACTATACAGCGGAAGATGTTAACATTGAAATAAATCTTGCTCGTGGAACATATAGCTCAGATTTGGTTAAGGCTCTATATGCGTATACTGATTGTGAGAAAAAGATATCATGTAATCCTCTTGTAATCAGAGATAATGTACCAACTATCATGGGTGTGACTGATATTGTAAAGTATCATGCACATCACCTTGTTGATATACTCACTCGTGAGCTTCAGCTTGAGAAAGAACAGCTCAACGACAAACTGCAAATGAGAACTTTGGAACGTATTTTTGTTGAAGAGAGAATTTATAAGAAGATTGAGAAACAGAAGACTGCAGCCGGTGTTGTTAAATCTGTTATGAAAGGTTTTGAACCATTTGCAGATTCACTGCTTCGTCCTGTTACAAAGGATGATGTAGATAGATTGCTTAAAATTCCAATCAGAAGAATAAGTCTGTTTGATATCAACAAGAATGAAGCAGAGATAGATGCTATAAATGCAGCTCTTGAATTATGTCAGTCCAGATTGGATAATATAGTCGAATATTCCATTTCATATATTGGTGAGATAAGAAGCTTGATTCCAGAAGATAGGCTGAAAAGAAAGACAGTCATCAAGAACATCGAGACAGTCAATGTTAAAGATGTTGCTATGCGTGATAAAGACTTGCAATATAATAGTGATAATGGTTATTTGGGTTATAACATCAAAGATGGAGAGAGCATATTGAAGATCAGTATCTTCGATAAGATTCTTGTAGTTACAAAAGATGGACATTACCGATTCTTGGTCAATCCTGAAAAAGAATATGTTGGTAAGGGACTTCTTTACTGTGGTTATGCTGATAAAGAGGAGCTTGCAAAAGTTACATTCTCTTTGATTATGCAGCAGAAGACTTATAAGTACTTATTCATCAAGCGATTCCAAATAAAGAGTGGTCAGTTAAATAAGGAATATTGTCTGCTACCAGATCCTGAAACATATAAGGTTGTAAAGCTTTCTATGTTGGAGAATGCAGAGATAAGAGTTATATACAAGCCAAAACCTGGTCTCAGAATAAAAGAAGAGAGCTTCTATTTAAGTGATTACTTGATTAAGGGTGCCTTCACTAAGGGAAATAGATTGACTGTTAAAGAGGTCAAATCTCTTAGAATGAGACCTGTTAAAGAAGTTACTAAAGTAAAAGAAAAAGATCTGTTTGATGAAAATGATGACAGTGATAAGGATAATTAAATGGAAAACAATACAGTAAAAGATAGAATTATTTATGAAGATAATCATATCATTGTTATTAATAAATTGCCTGGTGAATTGGTTCAAGGTGATACTACTGGAGATATAACTCTAGCAGATGATGTCAAAGCTTATTTAAAAAATGAATACAAGAAACCTGGAAATGTATATCTTGGTATTCCGCATAGACTTGATAGACCTACAAGTGGACTTGTCGTTTATGCAAAAACAGAGAAAGCTTTGAAACGTCTATGTGAGACCTTCCGTCAGGGAAATGCCAAGAAGATTTATTGGGCAATAACTGACAGAGCTCCTTCAAAACCTGAAGGTACTTTGGTTCATTACTTAATGCGTGATTCTAAGAAGAATAAGAGTTATGCAACTCCCGTTGAAAAGAACGGAAGCAAACTTGCAAAACTTGATTACAGATTGCTTGCAGCTTCAAAGAGTTTCTTCCTTGTTGAGATTGATCTTCTTACAGGTAGACACCATCAGATCAGAGCTCAATTTGCTGCTATCAATGTTCATATCAAGGGCGACCTTAAATATGGTGCAAAGAGAAGCAATAAGGATGGAGGTATCTCTCTTCATGCAAGACAGATTTCATTCCCTCATCCTGTTAAGAAAGAGATGATAACTCTGACCGCAGATCCACCACATGATGTAGTTTGGGATGCATTTATGTCAGCAAAACCAGCTGAATAATATATTTGGTCTATAATATATAAGGAGCAGTTCAAATCTTGGTAGATTGGAAATGCTCCTTAATTGTTTTTATTCAACTTCTGCCAATCTTACAATACCTTCTTTTGATATGGCGTTGATTCTGATATCAAGAGGATTCTCACTGTGATAATGAATGAAATTATCACTCTCTTTTATCTTCTCAAGATTTTCTGCAATCTTTTCTTTATTCAACAGACCATCATTGTAATGAGGGTTTATTGTCATGTACCTTGTTCCAAGCAATGTCAGATTCTGGAAGAAGTGAGTTCCTTGGCTTGGTTCAACCTGGAATCCAGGCAGGCCTGTTTCTACTATGAGGCTTGCTTTTGATATCTGTGCCCATGATGCAGGTATTCCTAACCAAGGATCACTCGATCCAAGTCTTCCTGCAACAACCAACATGTATGGTACATCTTCAGAGTTGAAATGAGAGTTGAATTTCTCTATCTCTTGAGGCATGTTCAACATATTGGCAGCATCAAACTTGTCTGTTTTGATGAGCACAATGTCTTTTATATTCTCAACTCTTCCATTCCCCATTACGGATTTTGAATATATAAGAGCATCATCAATTTCATCAGTCCTGATTTGAACGCATTCCTCTTCATTGCCTTCTGCAATTGGTCTTATCTGAAGAATACTGAATTCAGGTTTCTTGGGTTCTGTTTTATTTAGATTCACTGCGAATTCTATTTCAACAGGTGTTCCCATTGAATCCTTTCCAAGAGTCAGAAGGTCTCTCACAATATTTGCCAACGGAAAGTAATCGTATTGAAGTATTCCGTTGAATGTTATTATCTTCTCACCTTTTGCTCTGAAACTCTCACTCATTGCTCCTGTTTCTGTGAGTGTGCTTGCTATGCCATGAAGGGTTTCTGGATGAGAGGCAGCTTCCTTAACATCCAATATCTCCAAATTGTCTATGTCTTTGGTTGGATCATATGGTTGATTCATATTCAGGGCATAGAACTTAGTTTGACTGCTTACCTGTCCTCCGCCTAAGAAATGTACAGGGCGTTTTGGATTTTTAGGAGAGAATCGTAGAACACTTCCGTTATCTACAACAGACTTACCAAATCCAAATGAAAGCATTCCAATACCATCGGTCGTTTGTTCTTCTGGTAGGGGATAGTAGTTAAGACTTCTTGCCACACCACTTATGTTTGGATACCAGTAATCTCCATGTTGAGATCCAATTACCTGCTGAATGACTATTGCCATTTTCTCTTCTTCCAATATATGGTCAGTAGCCTGCAGATAGTCCTTTGCATGGTTGAAATATGTTGATGCCCAGACTGTTTTGATTGCATTCTTCAATTCATGAAGTCTCTTCGCATCATCTCCTGTATTTGCAATCATGCACGTCTCATAAACACCAGCAAAAGGCTGGAAATGGGAATCCTCAAGTAAGGATGACGATCTGATTGAAATAGGTTGTGTTATGACTGTGATGACTTCTCTCAGATCCTCTTCTAGGTCTGATGGAATATCACTTTCAAGGAATCTCTTCAGAACTTCACTGTCTGTTGTCTCTTCCATTGTGAACTCTTTCAGATCATTGAGTTCAATGAAATTATCAAACACATCTGTGGCAATGACTACAGTTCTTGGAATGGCCAAATAAACATCAGGATATTTTTCAACCATCTTGCAGGCTCTGACTTCCTTATCAATGAAGGCAAGGCCTCTGCCTTTACCTCCAAGAGAACCGGAGCCTATTCGACTGAAGAACAGAGTCTCATCGTAGTAATCTTTATTGAAAGAGGCAATAACACCTTTTGTTCGTTCCGCTCTGTAAGTTTTTATGGTGTCGTAAGTTTTGAGCCTTGCTATCTCTGCTTCTTCTTCATTGTGAACATCAAAGATCATGGGTTTCATCTGAGCTGCCAATCTATAGAGACTCTGAGCTCTGAGCCATTTTGAGTAGTCATTTCTCTGTGCATGATACAAAAAAGATTCAATCGGTACATTTGCAATTGCCTTTTGAAGCTGACTCATGCTTTTTGCTTCCCATATGATATCTCCAGTTGATGGATCTTTGAATAGGAAAGGTCCAAAGCCATAGTGAGTTATTACATACTCATGAAGGCGAGATAGCAATCTAGAAGATTTTTTCCAAAGGAATTCTGCACCATTTTCAACAACATCATCTCTGACATTTTTATCCATGCTTTGAATTAGAATTGGAAGGTTTGCATTCTCTTTTTTGATCTGTTTTGTCAATTCAAGTCCTGCAAATTTATGTTCTTTTCCATCTTTGTTGAAAGACATATCAGTTATGATGCCCAATATGTTGTTCTTGTAACGAGTGTAAAGGTAATCAGCCTCTTCATAATCTTTGGCAAGTACAATTTTAGGACGACCACGCATTCTTAGAATCTTGCCCCAGTTGTTCAATCCCTCTAAAATACTGGATCTGTTCTGAAGAATCAGACATTGATACAGAAGAGGAAGAAATGAAGAATAGAATCTAACGGAGTTCTCAACGAGAATGATGACCTGAATATCGGCTTCCTTTGTATCATGGTCAATATTGATACTATCTTCCATGAGCTTGATCATTGCAAGGAATATCATTGGATCTCCCTGATAATAAAAGAAGTTATCAATGGAGGTTATCTTTTTGATCTGTTTGTTTCTTTTGTGAATTGGGGATGGAGATAGAACTACAAATGGTAATTCTGGGAATACTATCTTCACATCATCTGCAAATTCTTCAACTTTCTCATCACCAATATCAAGCATGGATATGACGAGTTCAAATTCTCTGTTTGAATTCAGAAGCTTCATAGCTTCAACCGGAGAGTTTGCATGTGTTATCTTTGGTGGATTTGATAGACCCAGCTGTGTGTACTCACTGTAAAGGGCTTCTTCAACTCTACCGTCAACTTCCAAAAGGAATCGATCATAATCACTGCATATGAGCAATACATTGTAAATGTGTTTTAACATCAAGTTACTAAAAGGTAACCAAGTTGGATCTAAATTATACATGTTAATGATATTATCACACTACATGTACTCTAACAATCAAAACGTTTGGGAACCTTTACAAAAGTGAATCTATTCAGAACAGACAAAGCCAAACTTAAATACAAAAAATCTAAATTTTTTTTAGCTTTTAATAAATAAATATACAAAAAATATTTATATTCACAATATTATTGATATTAAATTAAACTATAGTTAAATAAAATAATAAAAAAGTTGACGTAACTGTAAAGTAGATTTACTCTATGTTCACAAGTAAAGAAACATTAGGAGGTTTTCATGTACGATTTAGAGAAAGTGGTATCAGAAATTGAAAGAAAGAACCCTGGACAGAAGGAATTTCTGCAAGCATGTAGGGAAGTTATAGAAAGCGTACTTCCTGTTATTAATGATAATCCTTTGTATATAAAAAACAAAATATTGGAAAGAATTACTGAACCTGATCGAATTATTGAATTCAGAGTATGTTGGGAAGATGATAATGGCGAGATTCAAGTTAACCGTGGTTGGAGAGTTCAATTTAACAATGCAATTGGACCTTATAAAGGTGGCTTGAGATTCCACCCTTCAGTAACATTGGATACTTTAAAATTCTTAGGATTTGAGCAGACCTTCAAAAACAGTTTGACAACCTTACCTATGGGTGGTGGTAAAGGTGGATCAGATTTCTCTCCAAAAGGTAAGAGTGATTCAGAAATCCTCCGTTTCTGTAAAGCCTTCATGAGTGAGTTGGCAAATTACATTGGACCAAATACTGATGTTCCTGCTGGTGATATTGGCGTAGGTGGTAGAGAGATTGGTTATCTATATGGTCAATACTTGAGAATGAAAAGAGAGAACACTGGTGTGCTAACTGGTAAACTACATGGCTTTGGTGGCTCACTGGTGAGACCTGAAGCAACTGGTTATGGTGCAATGTACTTCGCAGAAGAGGTATTGAAGCAGGCAGGTGAATCAATTGTTGGAAAACGTATTTCAGTAAGTGGTTTTGGTAACGTAGCTTGGGGTGCTGTAAAAAAAGCAACAGAACTTGGAGCTAAGGTGGTTACAATCAGTGGTCCTGATGGCTATGTTCTTGATGAAGATGGAATCAACACTGATGAAAAAATCAACTACATGCTGTATTTGAGATCTTCCAACCAAGATATTGTTGAACCATATGCAAAGAAATTTGGTGCTAAATTCTTCAAGGGTAAAAAACCTTGGGAAGTTCCTGTTGATATGGCTTTCTGTTGTGCCATTCAAAACGAACTTAATGCTGAAGATGTAAAAACATTGAATAAAAATGGTTGCAGATTTTTAATTGAAACTTCAAACATGGGCTGCACTGCAGACGCTGTTGCAGAAGTAAAGAAAACTTCTATGATCTTTGCTCCTGGTAAGGCTGTTAACGCTGGTGGTGTTGCAGTATCCGGATTGGAAATGAGTCAGAATTCTGCTCATATCTATTGGAGAGCGGAAGAAGTGGACGAAAGATTGAAACATATCATGAAGTCAATTCATTCTCAATGTGTTAAAGAAGGCACACTTGAAGATGGTAGCATTGACTACATTGCAGGTGCAAATATTGCAGGATTTAAAAAGGTCGCTGATGCCATGGTAGCACAGGGATATTAGAGAGTTCTCGATTTAGATTTATAATATTTTTTAGGAGACCTGGGTGAAAACTCGGGTCTTTTTTCAACTTTAAATACAAAGTTGTTATAAATATTGATACCAAACTAAACATCAGTGAAGTAAAAAAATAATAAAAATTAAACATAAAAAATAATTTAAAAATCTTTGTTAAGTAATATCACTCAAAAATAGCTATTTAGAGTTGTTAAAAATAGGTCCAATTTGTTCTGAAATGCTATATAAGTTTATAAAACTTAAATT
>JALNVT010000086.1 GCA_023231265.1 Sphaerochaetaceae bacterium | reverse complement strand
GGACAGTTAACAAGACACATACCACAGCTAACACATTTTTCATAATCGATATCAGCTTTACCATTTTCATCACTGGAAATTGCATCCATACCACATGCATTTGCACAAGGTCTTTCATGGTGGATAATTGCATGATATGGACAGTTTTTGTAACAGAGACCACATTTAATACAATCATCTTGGTTGATGACACTCTTTCCATCAACAATAGAAACAGCTTTCTTAGGGCAAACTTCAACACAAGGATGAGCCAAACAACCACGACACATATCTGTTACTTCATAGATATTATCAGGACATGCATTACAAGCGAACTTGATGATGTTGATTAGAGGTGGTTCGTAGTATTTAGACGGCTTCTTAGCAAGTTCAATACCTTCAGACATTGGTCTTGGCTTATCATCATCCCTAAGATTGAGTCCCATAGCAAGTCTGACCCTCTCGCTGACTATGGCTCTATCTAGGAAAACTGTTCCACGGTAAGCTTTTGAATTACCTGGAATTATTTCAAAAGGAATATTTGTTAGATTCTCCAAATTGTCCTCGAAAGCCATTTTACTTACTTCAGTAAAAACTCTGTGTCTAATAAATGAAAGTGTTTTGTACTCGTATTTCATCATTACTCCATTTTATTTCAATAGGAAATATTATTTTTCTAATTTATATGTTTAAATCGATTATTAAATCTGCAACTTCGATTAAATCATCACCACTGATATCTGCTTTTGGATAATACGGATTATAAATTTCATGCTTTCTTTTTATATATGCCGTTTTCAATCCTGCTTTTTGTGCACCAAAGAGGTCCCAATCATGAGATGCAACCATGTAGATTTCATCTAATTTCAGCTTCTCCTGTTCAGCAACAAATTGGTATATTTGTTTGAAAGGTTTGTAAGTATTTACAGAATCTGTACTGTAATACGAATCAAATAAATCAATGAGACCAGAATTTTGCAGCTGCATCTTCATCATATCTTTTGATGAATTGGAAACAGCTACTGTCCTTATGTTGTTATCTTTCAAAAGACTCAAGGCCGGTACCACATCATCATATGCAGAAAGAGACTTAAACGAACTCAAAATACTATCAATATCTGCTTCTTTTAAATTAACTTGACTTTCCACTGCTAAATCCTCAAGAACTGCTCGGGATAATTTACCAAAATCAGCATACTCATTCATTGATGCCATAACTGTTGAACTGTGCAACAATTTGACAAACCAATATTTTAAAGCATATGGATCTGTAAAATAATATTGAAACTTCTGCTGCAATAAGTTTAAATCCAGCAGTGTCTCATTCATATCAAAAAAAACTGCATTTACCATTGGTAAAATCTCCTTTCTTAATGTCTTTTTGATGTAACATCAAATTTACCAACAAACAAAATTGTTATATCATTATTTTACACCTTTTTCTATCACTTTTCACACAACAAGTAATAATAATATTATTAAATAAAGTATTTTTGTTAAGTTATATAGCAATTATATTTATTTTATGTGATTCTAATCATATTATTTGAAGACATACTGACTTTTAAGATATATTAAATATATCAATTGTCATAATATATAAAGTAATGCTTTCAAATTATTGATTTAATCACCATTCCCGCAACATAAAAAAAAATTATTTTTTTTTGGAAACTTATTAAACAAACTATTTTTCACTATACACATGAGAACCTTTCAATTTAAAAAGTCTTCAATTTGAATTTCAATTTTTGTTAAACATTTACCTATTATAAATTTATATGATATATTTTTTTATAAAATTAATTTATATTTTTAGTTTTTATACTACAAAAAAGTACAATTTTCAGTAAAATTTGTTGCAAAAAACTGTTGCAAAGAAGTTTCAATTGCTTTTTAAATGAATAAAAGTATTCTGGATATTTATTAGAATTTTATTTGAATAAGTCAAAAAATATGCAGCATGTCAATTTCATATCGACATGTAGCATATTTCATTATTTATTAATCATTCTTTCTGTATTTTTTTGTTCATCGATTAACTCAAACATCAAGAATACTTTCCTTCCAAAGAGCAGAAGCAGTTCTTCTTACTCTGCTTCTCTTATCTTCTGTCTTACAGGAAGAACTGAAGATGGAGATACAGATAATTCATCTATCCCCATATCTATGAAGGTCTTGGTCAATGATAGATCTGCTGCGAGCTCTCCACATATTCCAACCCAACAGTTGTGCTTGTGTGCATTATCAATTGTTGTTTTTATCTGTCTCAATATAGCTGGATGATGAGTGTCGAACATTGATTCAAGACGACAGTTCTGTCTATCCATTGCAAGTGTGTACTGAGTAAGATCATTGGTACCAATGCTGAAGAAATCAACCTCACATGCAAGTTCATCACTCATTATTACAGCAGCTGGTGTTTCAATCATAATTCCCTGCTCAACATCACCATATGGTATATTATCAAGATTCAATTCAGAACGAACTTCTGCTGAAATCTCCTTCACTTTTTGTACTTCTTGAAGAGAGATGATCATAGGATACATGATGGATATTGTACCATAAGCGCTTGCACGATAAATGGCTCTAAGCTGTGTTTTGAATAGTTTTGGGCATGCCAAACAAATTCTTATAGCTCTGAAACCCATTGCTGGATTATCTTCTTTTTCTAAATTGAAATAATCTGCTTTTTTATCTGCTCCGATATCCAAAGTTCTTATTATAACTTTCTTGCCTTTCATCTTACGAACAACGTTTTTGTAAGCTACAAACTGCTGCTCCTCTGTTGGATAATCATTTCTTCCTAAATATAAGAATTCACTTCTGAAAAGGCCAATTCCATTGGCATCATTTTCTAATACTTTTTCAACGTCTTCAACGCCACCGATATTGGCATAGAGGTTTATTTCCTTTCCTGATTTGGTGCGATTGGGCATACCTTTCAATTTCTGTAAGATCTCAAATTCTTCTTCAATTTTTTTACGTTTTTTGAGCATCTTATTCATCGTTTTTTCATCTGGTTCAATGATTATCTCTCCAGTCTCTCCGTTGACAATGGCCATCTTACCATTCCAAGCTTGATCAATGATGACCCCTGTTACAGCAGGTATATTGATAGTTCTTGCAAGAATTGCAGTATGAGAATTTGAGGAGCCATACTTAGTAACAAATGATAATAATTTAGATTTGTCCATCTGAACAGTTTCTGCTGGAGTCAGCTCATCAATTGCTAAAATTACAGGCTCATCATCGAGAATGCTCTCAGAATCATTGCCACAAAGTATGTTAACAACCCTCAAAGATACATCTTTTATGTCATAAGCTCTTGCCTTCATGTAATCATCATCCATTTCAGCAAAAGTTGATGAAATTATCTCTCCAGTATTGAAAACTGCAAACTCAGCATTGTCTTTATTTTCTTCAATCATGGACTGAACAGATTCATTATAATCGTCATCTTCTAGCATCATTGACTGCACATCAAATATTGCAGCTGCATCCTCACCTATTTCAGAAATCGCATCTCTGTAGATCTTTTTCAACTGCAAAATTGCCTTCTTTCGAGCCACATCATATCTCTTCATTTCAGATTTGATATCCGATATTTCATGTCTTGAAGTATCAGGCTCAGTCTTCTTCATGTACTTAATTTTGCCAATTGCGATACCTTTGTAAATTGACTTACCATTATAAATTTTCATAAATTGTCCATCCTTTCGCATTATTATAAGCGCTAAATAAAAATTATTTCAAGTTCTCAGCAGTTCTGTAATGTTGCCATCTTTAGGTCTTTATTATTTAAAAAAACACAGCAACATCTTCAAGCAGAACTTTAAAAATCTCCTTTTCCCAAAAACTTGAATGCAATACTTTCAATAAAGATCATCTAGTATTTATCACTCTATTTTTGGAAAAATGTCAATAAGATACCTTATACAACATTTTTTAACGTTTGTGAACGTTCATGAATTATTTTGAACGTTTTTGAAATATTTTCCTTTACAAACTCAAAAAACCGTTATAAACTACCATCATCTTGAAGCTTTTTGGAGGAAATAGATGCTTACAGATGAAAGATTGAATAGGATTGTATCAATAATTGAGGACAAACACAGCGTCACTGTCCAGGAATTGATGAAGACACTAGATGCATCCGAATCAACAATCAGAAGAGATTTAAATTCACTTGATGCTGAGAAGAAAATAAAAAGAGTATTTGGCGGAGCTGTTGCAGTTGACGTTGTCTTCCACTCTAAAGACGACTCAGTTTTGATAAGAAAACAGCAGAACATAGAAGATAAAATGAAAATCGCACAATATGCAGCTTCCATCATCCAACCAGATGATTTTGTATACTTAGATGCCGGAACAACGACAGAATTGATGATTGATTTCATCACAGACAAAAGCATCACGTTTGTAACCAATGGATTCTCTCTTGCAAAGAAATTATCCCAAGCAGGATTTCTTACATACATGCCAGGTGGAGAGGTAAAATATCCAACGGAAGCAATTGTTGGTGAGGAAGCTGTTGAGAGTCTCAGTAAATATAATTTTACAATAGGATTCTGGGGAACAAATGGAATTGATCTCAATAATGGATTCAGCACTCCTGATGTTAAGGAAGCTCTGATAAAGAAAGCTTCCATGAAAAGAACCGAAAGACGATATATCGTATCTGATTCAAGCAAATTTTCAGAACTCTCATGTGTTAATTTTTGCAGCTTTGACAATGCTGTTGTCATAACTACAAATTTGAAAGACAAAAAATATAAACAATGTAAAAATATAACGGAGGTCTAGATTTGATTTATACAGTTACGATAAATCCATCACTAGATTATATAGTAGATGTAGATGACTTCAGCATCGGAAAAGTAAACAGAACGAGCAACGAATTGATGTTTCCAGGAGGAAAAGGGATAAATGTATCCATTGTCTTAAACAACCTTGGATTGAAAACAAAAGCTCTCGGCTTCAAAGCTGGCTTTACTGGACAAGAGATAAAGCATCTACTTGACATTAAGAGTATAACTACAGAATTTATTGAAGTAAAAGAAGGCTTTTCAAGGATTAACTTAAAAATGAGATCTGGAGTAGAGACCGAGATCAATGGACAGGGACCAAACATTGGAAAATCTGATTTAGAAAAGTTGATGATATACCTAGATAGAATACAAGATGATGACATCTTGGTTTTAGCTGGAAGCATACCATCTATTCTACCCTCCTCGTTGTATATGGATATAATGAAACGCCTTTCAAATAAAAAGACAAAAATAGTTGTTGATGCAACACAATCCCTATTGGTAAATGTGCTTCAGTACCATCCATTCTTAATAAAACCTAACATTCATGAACTTGGTGAAATTTTCAACGTAACATTGAAGACAAAGGCTGAATGTGTGATATATGCAAAAAAACTTCAGAAAAAAGGTGCAAGAAATGTTCTTGTATCAATGGCTAAAGAAGGAGCTGTTCTTGTAACAGAAGATGGAGAAATTTTCCAATCAAAAGGCCCTGAGGGAAAAGCAATCAACTCTGTTGGTGCTGGAGATTCAATGGTAGCAGGTTTTCTTGCAGGTTATTTAAAAACGGGCGAGTATTCTGAAGCTCTAAAATATGGACTATGTGCAGGAACAGCCAGTGCATGTTCAGAAAATCTTGCAACTTTAGAACAGGTCAATACATTACTACATAAAACAATTTTCAATTTTTAGGAGGAAATAAAAATGAGGATAAAGGATTTATTGGATCCAAAAAGTATCAAACTGAATGGTGTTGCAACAGATAAGAACGATGCAATTCATCAATTGGTTGATTTGATGGTTGCAAGTGATAAAATTTCAGATTGCAAAGTGTATGAAGAAGGGGTTCATGCTAGAGAGGAAGAAAGTACAACTGCAGTTGGTGAGGGAATAGCTATTCCACACTGTAAATCAGACTCAGTTAAAAAACCTGGTCTTGCAGCAATGACAATACCTGCTGGTGTTGATTATGATGCACCTGATGATGAAAAAGTTACATTGGCTTTTTTAATTGCTGCTCCAAACTCAAAGGAAAACATTCATGTTGATGTCTTGAGCAAGTTATCTGTACTGCTGTTGGATGATGAATTCACTTCAGGATTGAGAAATGCAAAAACAAAAAAAGAGTTCATTGAAGTCATCGACAAAGCTGAGATGAAAAAAGATGCTGAGGATGCTGAAGAAAGATTGAAAGAGATGCAGAACACAAAGGTACAGCAAATTCTTGCAGTTACAGCATGTCCTACAGGAATAGCTCATACTTATATGGCTGAAGAGCAGCTCAAAAAGCAAGCTGAAGCTGTAGGTTGCACCATAAAAGTTGAAACCAGAGGTCAAGGCGGAACTAAAAACGAGCTAACTGCAAAAGAAATTGAAGATGCAACATGTATAATTGTTGCAGCAGATACAAAAGTACCTATGGATAGATTTGATGGCAAAAGAGTCATTCAATGCCAGGTAGCTGATGGAATCAACAAAGCTAAAGAGTTAATTGATGATGCTTTGAATGGTAATGTTTCAGTATACAGAGCAGCACAAGGTTCAAAAAGTACAGGTACCTCTGAAATTGGAAAAGAGAGTAAGGGACATGTAATTTACAAACATCTTATGAATGGTGTATCACACATGCTTCCGTTTGTTGTTGGTGGTGGTATTCTAATTGCAATTGCATTCTTAATCGATGGTGCTCTCATTGATATGAACTCATTATCTATTGAGGCTCGTAGTGGTTTTGGATCAATTACTCCATTAGCTAGCATATTCAAGACAATTGGTGGTGGTGCTTTCAGTTTCATGCTTCCAATTTTGGCAGGATTCATTGCAATGAGTATTGCAGATCGTCCAGGACTTGCTGCAGGTTTTGTAGGTGGATACATAGCATCTACTGGAACAAGTGGATTCTTAGGTGCATTGGTAGTTGGTTTTGCTGCTGGTTACTTTGTTCTTTGGTTGAAACACATATTCAGAAAGATACCTCAATCACTTGATGGATTGAAACCAATTCTATTCTATCCTCTGTTGAGCATACTTGCTGTTGGCCTGTTTATGATTTTCCTAGTAGAACCTTTTGTAGGTGCAATCAACATTGCATTGAATTCAGCTCTTTCAAGAATGTCAGGATCAAGTTCAATAATCCTCGGAATTATTGTAGGTGGAATGATGTCTGTAGATATGGGTGGTCCAGTTAATAAAGCAGCATATGTATTTGGTACTGCATCTATTGTAGCTGGTAACTACAACATCATGGCAGCCGTAATGGTTGGTGGTATGACTCCTCCATTGGCAATTGCACTTTCAACTTTCCTTTTCAAAAATAAATTCACAACACAGGAAAGAAAAGCAGGTCCTGCTAATATAATCATGGGATTATCTTTCATTACAGAAGGTGCTATTCCATATGCAGCAGCTGATCCTCTTCATGTATTGCCTTCTTGTATAGTAGGTTCTGCATTAGCTGGAGCAATTTCAATGGCTGCAAATTGTACATTGATGGCACCTCACGGAGGAATATTCGTATTCCCTGTTGTAGGTAATGTTGCAATGTATCTGGTTGCACTTATTGCTGGTTCAATAGCATCAGCTGTCTTACTTGGTGTGACCAAAAAAACAGTAGTGGAATAAATAACAAAATAAAAAATAAACAGGAGATATAAAATGAAAACATTCAAATATACAATCACAGATGAGTTAGGAATTCATGCTCGCCCAGCAGGTCAGTTTATCAAACTTTCTAAATCTTTCAACAGCACCATCAGAATTGCAAAAGATACTAAAGTTGTAGACGGAAAAAGATTGATCGCTGTTATGAGTCTTGGTGCAAAACAAGGCCATGAAATAACTGTAACTTGCGACGGTGATGATGAAGATAATGCATCTTCTTCCCTTGAAACTTTCTTACAGCAGAATTTATAAAATTTAATACGTAAGGATTATTATTATTTGGCTATCTGAATTGTTCAATTTAGATAGCCTTTTTCTTTTTTACATACAGATCAAACTGCTCTTCCACTTCTCAATTGCCTGGTTGAATAAATAAGGAGTGCTCTTGTTCCACCATCTTGGATGATAGGTTTCAATAAAAAGATGAGAGTCATCTCCATCTGAGCACTCATAGCAGTTCAAAAGTTGTTTTGCATTCTTATCGTATTTCAAATTCTTGAGCTCAAGGCATGAGATGTCAATCAAATCTATCAAATCATCTTTAAAAAACTTGAAGGTTCCGCAGAATATGATGACTCCTGGATCAAGAACGATGATCTGAGAAAGAAGCACATCTCTGTATTTTAGATAGGCCTCTTTTATGTGTGGATCTCTACTTGTTTGTCCCCACAGCTCCTTGTTGATGTTTATGAATGCAATATTCTTTGTGTACTGATTGTAGGTACTATCAACCACAAAAGAAGATTCTCCAATACTTCTTTCTGCAATGAATTTTGAAGCTGCAGCCACTTTTGAAAAAGTGATTCTGTTCTCACCATTGTTATCACTGAGACCTGTAAGCTCATATCTCACTGGATTTAAAGAAGGCGTTACATCATAAGCGACTTTTATCTTTTCAAATGAATCTTCCAACAATTCATCTGCATTGAAGAGTAAATCATCATTTAAAGAATCTTTGGAATAAGCATCTTTCATAACGAACATCACTCTCCTATCTTTATCAATGAAGGTGTAGTTCTTCAACGATTGCTCAATGCTCAATGATTCATTCTCATTGATACCATCGATGAGATTCCATTGCTTAGCTATTTTATAACGCTTTTCATATGGAATCATGTATATATCTTCTTTTTACTTAATTGATTCTATAAATATTATTGCTACTTTTCTAATCAAATTCAATGTAACAGGTTGATTATTCATCATATCAAATAGAATAGACCAATCAAAATATCAGAAGATGATTCTATCTCTCACATTCCTCCATCTCATCCTGCAATTTCTGAAGAAAGATCATCGCCTGAAGTGGTGTCGATTGAGTGAGATCAAAGCTCTTGAGATCATTCAAAACAGGATTGTAATCAACACCTTCATCTTCATCATCTCTCTCTATCTCATCAAGCTGTGCACTGGAGAAAAGATCCATGTCCATGTTTCCAATGGTGTACTCTCCAAAATGTCGCTTCTGAAATTTGTTG
>JALNVT010000085.1 GCA_023231265.1 Sphaerochaetaceae bacterium | reverse complement strand
TTGATGAAGCCGCATATACGCCAAAATACATAATTGAAAATGTTGTAAAGCCAATGGCTATTGTTAAGAGTGGGTATTCTGTTGGTGGTGAAAACAACGCTAGAAATAATAAAATTCTATTATGTTCTACACCATATTATCGTTTTAATCATTTATATCCAATGTTTATTGACTATTTAAATCACATGGCTGAGCCTGATAATACAAAGTATTTTGCTTGTATATTCTCATATAAAATGGGTATTCATGTAGGGTTGTTTGATGAATCTATTGTCGAACAACAAAAGGCAGTTATGTCAAGTATTGATTTTGAAATGGAATATATGGGTAACTTTCCAAAACTTGCAGAAAACGCATGGATCCCGTTTGATGATTTACAAGCTTGTTCTGACTTAACACACATTGAAACAAAGGGCCTTAATCAATTTGAATATATTATGAGTATAGATGTAGCAAGGATGGAAGGTAAAGATAATACAATTATTTATGTGTTTAAATTACACTGGTTCTCGGATCATGCTGAAGCAGACCTTGTTTATATTAAATCCATGAATGGTGAAACTTTTGAAAATCAGGCTATTGCTGTTAGGAATACGCTTAAAAGATTCCCTAAAGTTATTCAGATTTATCAAGATACAATGACAATTGGGCAAGGTTTATCTGATGAACTCGCAAAAGACTATTACGATATTGACGATAATAAATGGTATCCCCCACTCATTGATCAAAATGATGATCAAGCAATGGATCGTATTAACCAGACAAAGGGAGTACCTATCATTTATGGTATTAAGGCGTCACCTGAAATAAATCACAAAATGGGGTATGCAGTAAAAACATTCACTGAAAAACGCTGGGTACATTTATATCCATATAATGTTAGTGAGAATGACGATTTAACACAAGAACAGAAAAGACAAGTTGAAGAAAGCGAAGCCGCTCGCATGGAAATTACTAATATTGAAACCATGGGAATATCTGGTGGTTGGCTTAAGTTTGGAGCAAAAAGTGGTCGTAAAGATAGATGGTCAGCTATGGGAATGGGGCTATACGGTTTGACCATGTTAGCAGATGATAGGTTGAATAATGATGATGAATTATTGGAACCGATTCTTAGTTTAAGATAGGAGGAACAAATGAAACAAGTTATTGTAGACAATAACAGTGAACTTGAGTTAGGGGCTGTACGTGAATTGTCAGACTCTTATTCAAAACACTTTGATAAAAATTTTAATGTTGATGGATCGCCATCAAACACTGACCTTGAAGCTATTTTCAATAATCCACAGGATAATATAAGCAATATTATAGCTTATTCTAAATATTGTTATAGAAAACATGGAATTATTATGCGGGTTATTAATATTATTAGGGATTTTGGTGCAACTGGTCTTGTACTTGATTATCCTAAAAAAGGAAATCAAGTTAAAGATGTCATAGCAGAATATAACAAAAGGGTTAATATTGGTCAATTAATTAAAGATATTATATTTGAATTAGCACTGACAGGTAACGTTGTCTGCTATGATCGTGACGGTATGAGAGTTGATATATACCCTATTGATATGATTAAGATCGTACCACTTATCAGGAATAACAAGCAAGTGCTTGCTTATAAAGTCAATAAGGATAATGATGTCGCAACTGAAAGTTATGGTAAAACAACGGATGGTATAGATGTTGATAAAAAACTGGAAACTGCATTGCCTGACGAAGTTTTGAAAGCCAAGAAATTTGGTAATGGTCAATATGCAATACTGGATAGTGAGAAATCTTATTTTTCTAAAATCAATGCAAGTCAATATGAACCTTATGGAGTGTCTGTTATTCTGCCAGCGTTTGAGGATTTAAGTCACAAGTCGTTGCTTAAGGAAGCCGAAAAATCAACGGCTAATGACATTATAAACAAGACTTTTCATGTATCAATTGGCGATAAAGACAACAAGCCTTCTCGTAAATTACTTGAAGATTATAACAATCTGTTTGCTGGTAAGACGGGTTCTGTATTGGCAACAACGCCTTATTATGTTAACCTTGAATGGATTGAACCAAAAACAGATATTTTTGGTGAGGATAAGTTTGTTGAGATTGATACTGATATCCTTAACACTTTAGGTGTGTCACTAACATTGATTCGTGGCGAAGGTGGCGGGAATTACGCAGAAGGTATGCTTAACTTCTCAGGACTAACACGGACAATTGAAGGAATACGTGGGAATATACCATCAATTCTTGAAGGACTTTATAAATCAGAACTTATTAGAAATAATCTTAATCCTGACCATTGCCCATCTGTTAGGTTTGAGGACGTCGTTATTGACTCTGAAACAAAAACAAATTTATTATTACAGTTATTCCAAAACGCAGGTTTACCATATCAAGCTTTGTATGAAGGCTGTGATATGAATTATGACGCAATTAAACTTATGCGTGAAGATGAAAATTCAAATGATATGGACGAAACATTTAAGCTACATTCTATGCCATTCCAAGGTGGACAGAATGGTGATATGCAAGGTGATAATGGACAGCCTAATGGTCAAGGTGGTGCGCCTAAAAAACAATTAAGTGATAGAAAGTCTGACAAGACCGCAAGTAATAATAATTCACCAAGAACAGGGCTTAATAACACAAACAGAAATGGCAAGTAAACAACATACTTTTCTTAAATAATTCTTAAGACTATTATTTAATTAATTATTATTTAAGAATTGGGGACAAAAAATAGTTGAAAGTCAAGCATAGTATATGAAGGGAGGATTAGCCCGGCTATCCCCTCTTTTTATTTTGCGAAAAAATTGTGAAAGGAGGTATTTCTTTGGGAGATGAAAACAAGAAAAGTATAAATATTGAACTTTTAGAAAATAATAAAAAGCTTGAATTTAGCTCGGTCGAGGATGCCGACTTAATGCGTATTAAGTGTTTTGCCACACATGAAGGTGTAAACCTTAATAATACAGAATTTACTCGTGAAGTGCTATTAGAAGCCTATCCAAGTTTTATTGACAAACCACTGTTTATTGTTCCTAACGATGCTGGCGAACCTACTGGTCATGGATTCGATTTTGTCAAGAAAGAATTTGATACGGATAAACGGAAAGTTGTTGGTCATATTGCAGATGCTTTTCCTTGCATGGTCAACAACGGAAACACAACAATGTGTTCCGGTATGCAAGACGATGAAATTATGAACGCTCAAGGTGAAATGAGAATTGTTTGTACTTGTATTGTTTATAAAAATTATCTTGCAGAAGTAGCAGATATGTTAGAAAGATTCCATACAGAAGGAAACTTAAATTTTAGTATGGAAGGAATTGTTGATTGCTGTACCGATGCTGATGGTGTTAGACACTGTTCAAACATACAATTTACAGGATTGACAATAGTTAAAAATCCAGCATTTCAACATTCAAAGAGTGTTGCAGTAGCTGAAAAGAAAGATGAAGGGGGAAACGATAAAGATATGGATGAAAAATTAAAAGCCTTACAGGCTAAATATGATGCGTTGCTTGCAAAATATAATGCACTTAAAAACGAAAAAGGTGGGGCGAAAGAAAAACCAGAAGCAAAACCCGCACCAGTTGATAAGAAAAAGAAAGCTTGCGCAGAAGTTAATATTGATAAATTTACAGAAGTTTTAGAAGAACTTGCTTCTTTAAAAGTTGAAGTCGCAGAACTTAAACCGTACAAAGAAAAAGTTGATTCTGATAAAGCTAATGCGCTCGGTGAAAAACGTCACAAGAGATTACAATCACTTGGTTACACTGAAAAGTCGGTTGAAGAGCTTGCCAAAATGTCGCAGGAAGAATATGTAACGTTGCTTGAACAGGTTATGGACAAGAATGACAAAGCTAAAGCCGCTAAAGGTGGGAATAAAGAAGTCGCAGAAGATATACAGGGTGTATTACAATATAGCCCTAATGTAAAAAATGAAAAAGACGAACTGCTTGAAATCCTGTCAAGCTTTGAAGTTTAAGGAGGTAAATTAATGTTACAAAAACGAAGAACAATAGCAAGTATCCCTGATGGGCTTAATGCAACTACTGAAAAAATCAGAAAAGGCTGTGCTGTTTGTAGAAAATTCAATTCTGAAACTAAGAAGTTTGAATTGAGTCTGCCTACGACTGCTGATGATGCAAAGTCTGTTTATGGGTTTATTACTTTAAGAATTGATGAAGATACACATAAAGAATCATATTATGACGATGTAGACGCTGGAGTTAAAGGTGTCGTTTATACTCTTGTTCCTAATGAAGAATGGGGTACGACTGAATTTGATGGTACGATTGCCGTTGGTGATAAGTTGGTTGTATCTTTTGCTTCTGGTACTAAAGGTAAACTTGTTGCCGCTGGTTCTAATACCCCGCAGTTTGAATGTGTAAGGACAACTCCTGCACTTGGTGGTTATGAAGAACCTATGATTGATGTAAAAGTGCTTTAAGAAGGGGGTAAATAATGAGTAAAGTAAAAAATATGGTAGTTTTAGCTGAAAAGCTTGCTTCCAATGAAATAGATTCTAATGACGCTAAAGTAAAGAAAGCGCAGAGCTTAATTGCAGAAATGTCAAATTCTGAAAAGGGTCGTGAAGAACTTGCAGAAATTGTTAAGCTGTCGATTGAGGATTCTTATAATTCTTTTGATATTTCACCTAAATTGTTTGAAACTAAACATTTTAATTATGGTGATAGACCATTGTTTAAGACTAAAAAGAAAGGTGTCACTGCGTATTGGACTGCACCTAATTCTTATGTCCCAATGTCTCGGAATTATGAAACTGAAATTCCGATGAACTTTGAATGTTTAGGCGTAAGACCTGAAGCACTGTTGTCTGAACTTAAGACTGGTCGGTTAGATTCTTTTGCTAGTTTAATTAAAGATGGTCGTGATGCAATTGAACGTTCTATCTATTACAAAGTTTATATGGTGCTTTCACAGGCGTATAATGCAACAACCAATACAGACAATTATACAGCTACAAACGCACTTAGCAAGGTTTCACTTGACAAGGCTATTAATCACATGAGAAAGAAATGTGGCGGAGCTCCAACTATTATTGGTGACTTTGATTTGTGTTCAAAAATTGAAGGGTTCGCTGGTTTTGAAACGTGTGATTCTCTGTATCAAGAAATCAGGGACAATGGTGTTTTGGGAAAATATCGTGGATGCGATATTGTTTATTTACCTGAAATTCTTGATCCTGTGACAAAGGGTTCTATCGTACCTACCAATAAGTTATTTGTCGTTGGTAAGAAAGTTGGTTATGCCGCTACTTATGGGGACACTGAAGTCATGCAAGAACAGAATATCAACGACAAGAGCTGGAACTGTCGTATTGATAAGGAAATTGGATACGTTGTAACTAAACCTGAAGGTTTGTTCGTTATCGAAGAAACTGTGGGGGAGTAAATACGCCAGATGCAACATTATCAAGCTTGTCGATTGGATCTTTGATCCTATCCCCTGCTTTTAATGGTGCTACATTAAACTATACAACAACAACTTCTAATGCGACAAATACCATTAATGCTACTGCAACTGATTCTGGTTCGACAATCACAATTAAAAATGGCGATGATGTTATCGCTAATGCAAGTGCTATTACATGGAAAACTGGTTTGAATACATTGGAAGTTACGGTTGCAAATGGCGGTCAAACAAAAGTTTATACAGTAAGTGTTACAAAGGAATAACTTTATGAGGGGATTTAATTTATCCCCTCTTTTTAGGTTGGATTATTTTTAGGGAGGATTATATATGGCAAAAGTAAGAATTAAAAATATTAGCAGACACAATTTTGACTTGTCTCTTGAATTTGTTAAAGAAGGTAAAGTTGTTAGTATTAAACCCGGCATGAGTTATTTATTATCTCAGGATGAATACGATTATATCAAAGAACAATCGCCTGTTCTGTTTTCAAATGGGTATCTTGAAGTTGTTTCTGGTGACAAAAATATGCACTCAAGAAATGTTATGACTGATAAGGAAATCAAGGATTTTCTTGAGTTGCCAAAAGAACAAATTAAAACAGGTATTGAAAAAATTGATTCTCCATTACTAATTCGTGATATTTTTAAACAGGCATTACATGATGGGAAAACACATTGCATGGAAATTTTAGACAAACGTATTAAAGAAATTGACGGTGACACAGTATTAATTTAGATTGGCGGTGATAGTCATGGGAACAAAAGTTAGTGAAATCATGGATATGATGCTGGCAAGGATCCCTGCTGAATTTAAAAGTGATGTCCAAGATGATTACGAACTTGCTGTTCAAGGCATGATTGAAATGGGTATCGCTCTTAATGATGAGTATGTCTTTACTGGCGATGGTAAGGACCAATGTATAGATATTGATTTAACAATGGCTAAGAAATGGTTGGCGTCAAGGTTTGCTTATAGATGTTATCTTGAACGGTTATGGGATTCTTTAAATCAAGCTGGTATTAATTTTAAGACTTTAACGTTTGAAATTAAGTCACTTGAAAAAAGACCAGAATCAATACAGGAAGAATTGTACAAATTGAATAGATATCTTGATAGTGAAATAGCAAGGGCAACTGGAGCAAATTCAGTTGTTGGGTATGTATCACAGTTTGGAAGTGAATCATAATGAAGAAATCAAATATTAAACAAAGAGAAATTTATAACGCATTGATTGGATTACTTGCTTTGACTGAAGTTTATATACCTGACAGTAATAATTTTAAAAGTGTACGTTTTACTATTTTAGACATTGCTAATGACGTTTTAAGGCTTGGTGACGAAAATGGCTGACGCTACATTATCAATAGTAAATACGATTAACCGGGTTGTCGAACAAGCACAGGAAAAATACAATATTTATATTAAGTCCGATTACATTGCGGCTAATATTAAAATTGACGGAGTTGCAACAAGAGGACAGTACAAAGACTCAAATTATGAAACAACAACCAAGGAAGAATATACAAAGATGATGACCTGTATGCTTGATGTCAAAGTTAAGCGTGGCAGTACAGTAGAGATGCAAGCTAACAGACAAGACGATAAGTTATCAATGAAAGGTATTGTTATAACAATCCCAATTGAAACCCCGGTTGACCATGTGTTTAATACATTGTTCTACAATACCGTAGTCCAACGTAAACGTGAAGCACCTATGTATAGTGATGATGGTGATGTGATATCCAACTCCCCTATTATTGTTGATGATATTGAATGTTTTGTCCAGCGTGTTGGTATGCGTGAACGGCAAATTGACGCAGGTATTGACAGAAATTCTGTAAATCAATTAATCACATCAAAGAATTGGGATATTCAAATTGATGATTTGCTCTATGTTGGTGATGATAAGTATAAAGTTACCGACATTGAAGAACTTGATGATGAAGTTTTAAGTCTATATATGACTTATTATCGTGGTTAATTATGGCAATAACTTATACAACATATCAATTGCGTGATGGTGCAAAAGACGTTATAAGAAAAATATATAGTGATTGTTTAAACAAGTTATTAAAGCAGGCAATTCAAGAAGTTGTACCTACTTATAAATGGTGGGATGAAGCGAAACTTGTTGAGGATTCTAATGGTAATTACATTGGGTGGTCAGTTAGTACAGAAAATGCAAGAGCGTTTGTTCAAGAGTACGGTTCAGGAGAAAACATAGATAACAATCCTTATTTTGCAGAATATAAGAATTCATGGTATTGGAACCCATTAAGGACAGGGAAACAAATTGTTGGACGTCCTGCTGGAGATGCAGTTGTATTTGATTGGGAAACTGGTAAAACATTCGTGGATGTATTTGCTGGTCATTCCCCCGGTGAACCAATAAGGGCTAAGGGGTATCATCCAAGACCCATTATTGACAAAATGCTTAAAGAAATTAAAAGTAAATTTGAAACACTTGTTCAGGAACAGGCTAATTCAGAATTTCAAAAACAAGTTAGTATGCGTTTTGATGAATTGTATGTAAAGAAAAAAATTAAAGCTTAGGAGGTGTTCTATTGGTTGATTTTAAAGACATTTATATAAAAATTTTTCGTGAAGTTAGGGACGATGAAAAAATATTAAGATTACTTGAAATAGAACCTTTGAAAAGTGATGCCTCCCCTACTGATAAAAACAATTTTCTTAAAAAGCTAAAAACACAAATTATAGACACTGCTAATCCGGGTGATATGCTAAATGACTATTCAAGTAAATTATGTGTTCATGAGTCAGATGGTAGTTACAGAAGTGGTGTCGAGGACTATGGGTATATATCAATTGATATTCATACCACACAAGATAAGGATGCTATTGACAGACGTCATTTAAAAATCATGCAACGGTTAATTGAGATATTGGATTCTAACGAACGTGTAAAAGCTGGAAAAGAAAAATTAAATATAGGTCTTGAAGGGCTTGTTTATAAAAGCAGACCTTCACAAACAAACGTAAGCACTGGATGGGAAAAACACACGGTGCTTTTTGAATACAAATTTTTAACAAACATATTTTAGGAGGAAAAATTTATGAAAAAGATTATACATGGTATTGGTCGTGCTGTTCTGAAAGATTTTACTAATCCGAAGAAAATTATTGACTATACAGATTTACAGGATTTAAGTTTTGAATCTTCTTATTCTAAAGAAGATATCACTGGTGGTAATAAGGTTGTTCCTATCGCTAGTTTTAAGAAGGATACGGCTGTTAAGGTATCCGCTACTAATGCAACTTTCCATCCAGAAATCATTGAATACATGGATGGTGCTTCTCAGGCTACTGCCGCCGCACAGTTGCCTGAATTGAAAGAAGTTATGATTCCTGCTCCTGTCGGTGAAGCTACTGATTGCGTTATTACACTGAAAAATACACCTGTCGCCAAGTCAGTTATTATTAATGGCTATGAAGAAGCAGACACGTTAGCCGCAGGTAAATTCCAAGTTGACGTAACGACTAAATCTGTGTCGTTCATGGCTGAAGATGCTGGGAAACAGGTTGTTATTTATTACGAATACATGAGTTCTGCAGATACTGTGAACTATTCAGTATCTCAGGATTCTATGAGTAAACCTTTTGAGTTTGACTATATTTTCGATATCTATAATGAAGATACACAGGTCACCCACAATTGTGTTATCAAGGTTTACAAAATGCAGACTACATCCGGGTTTAAGATTGACCCGAAACATCAATCACCTGTCGCACCTGTGTTTGAAGCTGAAGCAAAAGATC
>JALNVT010000299.1 GCA_023231265.1 Sphaerochaetaceae bacterium | reverse complement strand
AGGTTCTTGCAATCTTATTATGATGAAGGAGAGATTTATCAATAAAAGAGGCCATCTCAATCAAATGAGATGACCTGTTCAGCATATTGCATGTATCAGATAGATTAAGTTAAAGTGTATCCACCATCAACAATAAATGTCTGACCTGTTATGAAGCTACCTGCTTCAGAGCACAACATGTTTGTAATTCCTTTGAAATCTTCAGGATAGCCCCAACGACCAACAGGACATTTAGCATCTACAATCTTCTGCAATCTCTCTTTCTTTTCAGGAGTGGTAGCAGTCATCTTTGTTAGAATAGGTCCAGGTGCTACAGCATTGACAGTAACGCCATAAGGTCCCAATTCAAGGCCGAAGCTCTTTGTGAGACCTCTTACAGCATGCTTTGTGATGATGTATGGTGACATTCCTGGAGCCAATGCTAGATATCCAGCAATTGATGAGATGTTTATGATTCTACCACCATGACCTGCTTCTTTGAAGTATTTGCCAGCTTCTGCTGAAAGAGCTACAACCTGATTCAAGTTGATCTGCAAGCATCTCTGGTATTCTGCTTCTGAATAAGTTTCACCAATTGGGTTTCTTGATTCAATACCAGCACCGTTAATCAAGATATCAAACTTACCATATTTTTCAAGAACCTTTGGAATGATTGTTCCAACTTCTTCAGCTTTTGAAACATCAGCTTGAATAGCAAAAAATTCCTGTCCTGCATCTTCAACCATCTTTTTTGTATCTTCTGGGGAAGATTTTCTATAAACACCCGCGATGTTGACACCAGCTTCAGCTAGACCTACAGCCATAGCCTGACCAATACCTGTTGCGGAACCTGTAACAATGGCAATTTTACCTTTCAAATCTAATAATTCATTTACTTTCTTCATCGATTTCTCCTTGTTGTTTATAAGTATTTTTTACTTATAAAAAGAATACAATAAAAATTTATCTATTAACATGTTCAAAAATACAAAAAGAAATAAATTGTTTGTGCAAAGTGCACTATACTGTGTGAATTATCGATATTTTTATGATTCTTATGGCCTGTTTTTTATGTTTATTTACTTTTTAGTATTATTATTTAATTGCAATCAATGCAAGCAATAAATACTCTTTTTGGGTATTGAATTGAGATTGTATTCAGTCAATTATTAAATTGCACAATTTGTTACAGGCATATCTCATGAATATCTTCTATTGACATTTAAAGGTAATGATATAGAATGAAATTCAGTTTGACCTGAAATCAACAGAAGCTGATGTCTCACATAAAAAACAAAAATAATTGCAGGTCTTTATAAAATTAAGATTTAACAATATAGAGGCAGATCAAAAGACAACAAGAGGTGAGGCATGAGTGTAAAATTTGAGAAGTTATATAATCATTTTGATGATGAAATTGTTGGAAAGTTCAATCTGAAATCAAGCAGAGAGCTTGTTGATGTGGAGATTCTCTCTGATACCAAAGAAAATCTTTCAGATAGCTGTGTTTATATCGCAAGAGCTTCCTTCATAAAGAACTCGATGGACCACTTAAAAGATATCTCATTGATTCTCATTCAAGATGATGTCATCGATTTCAACAATCACATCGATAACAATCTTTCTGTGATTGAGTTGAATTCAAGTTCTGATGTCTATAAAGTATTCAATGATGTAAAGACGATATTCAGACGTGATGCTAAATACAATCAGTTCAAGGTCCAATTGCTTGAGCTTGTTGTAACAGATGTGGGTTTGAAGGAAATAGTGGAAGTTGCATCACTGATGATTGGAAATCCCTTGATTGTTATTGACCTGAGCTTCAAGGTCCTTGTCAGCTGTCCAATCAAATACATAACAGATGCTCTTTGGTATGACAATGTTCAGAAGGGCTACTGCTCCTATGAGTTCATTGGTGAACTTAAGAAGCTCAAATCTATAAAAGAGAGTGGCAACACAAATCATCCATTTGAAGTTACCTGTCCAGAGAGTCCAACAAAGAAAGTTGTCTCCAGAATAAGAGTTGAAAATAAAGTTGTGGGCAACATAATCTTGCTTGAATGTCAGAGGAAAATTGATGATGATGATTACGATTATCTGGAATTGATAAGTGATATAATCTCCAAAGAGTTGAAGAAGAAACACTTTTATAAAAATACAAGAAATACATTGAGAGAGGAGATCATCTATGACCTACTCGAGAACAATCTGGATGATGAGAAGATGATACAGGAGAGACTTGAGCACTCTCATCTGGTATTTCATAAATACATATGTATCTATGCCATAGATATATCAAAATACAATATGAAGCATTCAATATATGAGAGATTCCTTGAGACGCAGATCTTGAAATTCTTCCCTCATGGTTATCTGATATATTATCAGAACCACATAGTCATCATAAACACCAAAAAAGAGAGCAGAGCAAAAACTGGTAAGTTGAAAGAATTGGTGAGATTTCTATCAGAAAACAATCTGAGTATGGGATGCAGCAATGTGTTCTCCTCCATCAAGAGCTGCAAGGTCTT
>JALNVT010000298.1 GCA_023231265.1 Sphaerochaetaceae bacterium | reverse complement strand
CAGAGATGGGGAAAAAGTGCTGCATATAAAGAGAGCAAAGAGAAGATGATGGGTCAAACAGATGAGGAGATAAAGAAAACAGGTGATGCTCTGATGGCTATCTTTGCACAATTTGGTGCTATGAAAGATGGAAATATAGCTGATGCTCTTTATCTTGTAGAAGAGCTCAAGAACTTCATCACAGATAATTACTACAGCTGTGATAATAATACACTGCAATCACTTGGATATATGTATGTAAGTGATGATCGATTCAAAGCCAATATTGACAAAAAAGGTGGAGATGGAACTGCAGAATTTGTTAACAGATGCATAGAGGGTTACCTAAATAAGTAATTGAGTCTCACACATGAGATATTATTTGCAGTACCCCTTCTATTTCGATAATAAAAACATTGTTATTTATTTTGGTAAATGCTAATATCGAAGTGTATTAACTTTAAAAAGGGACTCAATATGGCAGAAGAAGCTTTTTCACAGAGAACCACTACTTGTGGTGGTCTAACTAAAGCGGACGCAGGAAAGAAAGTCGTACTAAACGGCTGGGTACACCGTGATAGAAATCATGGTGCACTTCATTTTATCAATCTTCGCGACCGTTATGGAATTACACAGGTCGTAGTAGATGACGACGCATCCAAAGAACTACAAGAAACTGCAGCAAAACTCAGAATGGAATTCTGTATTGCTGTTACAGGTGTTGTACGTTTGAGACCAGATACAATGGTCAATCTAGATATGGCTACAGGTGAAGTAGAGGTAAAAGCTGAAAGCATTGAAATTTTAAGCAAATGTCTTCCTCTTCCTTTCATGATTGATGGTGAAGCAGAACCTAATGAAGATCTAAGATTGAAATATCGTTTCTTAGATTTAAGAACTCAGGGAATGCAGGAACGTATCAAACTTAGACATGAATTCATCAAAGCAATCAGAGAATATTTCTACAGAACAGATTTTTATGAGATAGAAACACCAACTCTTATCAAGAGCACACCAGAGGGCGCTAGAGACTTTTTAGTACCATCTCGTTTCTACCCAGGAAAATTCTTTGCATTACCTCAAAGCCCACAATTATACAAACAGATCTTGATGGTCGGTGGTTTTGATAAATACTTCCAAATCGCTCGTTGTTACAGAGATGAAGATGCTAGAGGTGATAGACAGTTAGAATTCACACAGCTAGATATGGAAATGAGCTTTGTAAAAAGAGATGATGTTCTTGAATTGATGGAAGAGATGTTCAATGAAGTATTCATGAAAGTTCAGAATGTACAGCTACCTGCACATTTCAGAAGAATTACTTATCATGATAGTATGAACACATATGGTAACGACAAACCAGATCTAAGATTTGGTCTTGAAATCCATGACTTAAATGACCTTGCAACCAAGAGTTCTTTTGATATGTTCAAAACTACTGTTGAAAACAAAGGTTTTGTTAAAGGTCTATGTGCTCCTAAAACAGAAGGTACAAACTTCTCAAGAAAGGTCATTGACGCTTTACAAGATACTGCAAAGATTTACGGCGCTAAAGGTTTGGCTTGGGCTAAAGTTGGAGCTGACAATAAATTATCCGGTGGTGTTTCAAAGTTCTTCGTTGGAATGGAAGAAGAACTTATCAATGAATTTGACGCTAAAGAAGGCGATTTGATTCTTATGATAGCACAGGAAGACTGGAAGAAATGTTGTACTTCAATGGGTGCTGTTCGTTCAAAACTTGGTAAGGACCTTGATTTGATCAAAGAAGGATATGAATTCTGCTGGATCATTGATTTCCCTCTATTCGAGTTCAACGAAGATGAAAACCACTGGGAAGCTGCACACCACATGTTCAGTATGCCGCAGGCACAATATCTTGATACACTAGAAAGTGATCCAGGTTCTGTAAAAGGTGACCTATATGACTTGGTATTGAATGGTTATGAATGTGCTTCAGGTTCAATTCGTATTCACGATGTAGAACTGCAGAAGAAAATATTCAGAATCTGTAATATTGATGATGCTACAGCACAAGAGAAATTTGGATTCTTACTTGATGCATTCAAGTTTGGACCACCACCACATGGTGGAATTGCTCCTGGTATTGATAGAATGGTAATGATCATGGCTCAGCAAACTTCTATTAAAGAAGTAATTGCTTTCCCTAAGAATACAGCTGCTTGCTCACCTATGGATGATTCACCATCATTTGTAGAACAGGATCAGCTTGAAGAATTACATTTAAAAGCAATCTTCCCTGAAAAGAAGAGCGACAAGTAATTTAGATTCTTAACAACACACTCCATCCAATACTACTGGGTGGAGTTTTTTTATAAGGTAGGAATTATATGCCAAAACTTAATGAACAAAAAATAGCTATTAAAATTAGTATTGTCAGCATAGCTGTCAATATTGGACTGTCTATCTTTAAATTCTTTGCAGGTTTTTTCGGACACAGCAGTGCCTTGATTTCTGACTCAATTCATTCTGCATCAGATGTTTTTTCTACAGTGATTGTCATCATTGGCGTCAAGAT
>JALNVT010000297.1 GCA_023231265.1 Sphaerochaetaceae bacterium | reverse complement strand
TGGATACACTTTAACTTAATCTATCTGATACATGCAATATGCTGAACAGGTCATCTCATTTGATTGAGATGGCCTCTTTTATTGATAAATCTCTCCTTCATCATAATAAGATTGCAAGAACCTACAGCACAATAAATTCGTGATGTTTCATTCAGACAAAGAAATGCCCCCCATTGAGGGAGACATCTCATCAGCAATATTTAAGATTTCTTATTTCAATCCAAGAATTCCTATTTACCCCACCAATCCCATTTATTGAAACTGAAAGGGACAAAGCTCATAGGATTGATTTTATTAGAGTGAAGGATTTCACCAGCTTCCAATGTATTTGTGCTGACAATGTACTGAGATCCAACCATCTTAACAACTTCTAATTCAGCCCATGGATCATGAGGAGAGTCCAAAAGTTCAACTTTTGTTTCAGCCAGTTTGTTCTCTTTGATATCAGCAGAACTCAAGCCCTGTCTGATCAAAGTTGGCTCCAATAGATAACCACTTCCATTAGCAGCCTTAACATACATGACGTTGTACATAGGACATTCAACATCATCTTTCAACTCTTTCATCAATGCATCATCACTCTTCTGTAAAACATCACTGCTCATGCTGAAGAATTTATATCCATTGCGACTGATTGATCCACTCAGCTTGCCATCTTGTATATCAAGTTCGATGTCTGCCATCTTCTTTGGAAGACCACATACCTCTCTGCCCATAGCCATAGCCATGCCGTCAGTGATTGGCATTGATAGACAATATCTTCCAACAACTCCATCACATTCTGCCATGATGAACAGTCCTGCTTCTTTGTAAGGTGGAGCAAAACTTGTCTTTGGATAATTGGCGATAAATACAGAAACCAAAGGTTTGCCCTCCACGGGTTTCAAAGGAGCTGGAAGTAATTTTGCAATCACTTCAGGCTTTGTTTCCCATACTATATTTAACATCTGTGCACCATAAAATACTGTTTTGTGGCCCTGTGCAGACTGAAGCTGTTCCATTGTTTTTGTGTAACTATTCATCTCTAAAATCTCCTTTTATTGTATCAATTTACTCTATGACGAATGCTTTTTCATAACCATTGGCAACAGCATCTACTACTCTACCAGGTCTGTTTACATCACCTAAAGCTTCAACAATCTCATATCTTTCTTCAAGCTTTTCAACCAAATCATTGTTAGGTCTGACACCCAATGATAAGATAACAGCATCTGCTTTGATTGTTTTGATTGCACTGTCTTTTGTGTTTTCAATCTCAATCTCACCATCTTTGATGTTGACAAGTTTGCTGCAAGGAAGAAGTTCCACACCACTCTTCTGGAGTCTCATGGTAACATCAACTACGTTTGGAACATAACCAGCTGGTGCAATTTTATCAGCCATCTCGATAACTGTTACTTTGTTGCCTTTGAGCAATAATAACTCAGCAATTTCCAATCCTGTCATTCCAGATCCTGCAATAACAACATTCTTGTTCTCAAGAGTTACCTGTGATTCTAGAATCTGTGGAGCTGTATAAACAAAACTGTTATCAACACCCTTGATTGGAGGTACAATTGGCTTTGAACCTGTTGAAACAAACACTGCATAAGGTTTGATCTCATCAATCGCTTCAACAGTTGCTTTTGTATTCATTCTAACTTCAACATTCAACTTCTTCAATTCAGATTTTAAGTAGTCTAAGTACCAAACCAATTTATCTTTGTGTGGTGGTTTTGTTGCAAGATAAACATTTCCGCCTAAATAATCTTTTGCTTCAAATAGGATTGGAGTGAAATCTCTCATTGCTAATGTTCTAGCTGCTTCCATTCCTGCAGGACCACCACCAATTACAACAACCTTTCTCTTGTTTCCTGTCTTCTCAAGTTTTGCAAATTCGATCTCTCTTCCGAGTCTTGGATTAACTGCACATGTAATTTTTTCACATTTCATGATGCTCTCGATGCAGTTCAAACATGAGATACATGGACAGATGCTATCTTCTTCACCAGCTTTAGCTTTCTTGCC
This sequence comes from Sphaerochaetaceae bacterium, assembly GCA_023231265.1. GTDB lineage: Bacteria > Spirochaetota > Spirochaetia > Sphaerochaetales > Sphaerochaetaceae > Pleomorphochaeta. Next base: position 519 of record JALNVT010000297.1, on the reverse strand, counting down.
CCATTCTGGATCAGCTAATTGAGCTCTACCAAGTGCAACGAAATCTAAATTATCTTCTTGAAGCAATGTTTCTGCCATTTCAGGTTTTCTGATTACATCACATGCAATAACTGGAATGCTAACACTTTCTTTGATAGCTTTAGCAAGATGTCTCTTCCATCCTTGAGGATAGGAGATAGGTTCAATGATTGTAGTTACAGATTCATATGTACCACTGCTTACATTGATTGCATTCACACCCAATTTCTCTAGATATTGAGCTTCTTGAATTGCTTCATCTATTTTTATGCCACCTTCAACAAATTCATCACCATCAATTCTTACAGAGATTGGGAAATTGGGACCACATTTTGCGCGAATTCCCATGATTATCTCTGTTACAAATCTCATTCTCTTTTCAAAGCTACCACCATATTTATCTTCTCTGTGGTTTGATTGAGGGCTCATGAACTGTCCTACAAGGTAACCGTGAGCACCGTGAATCTCAACACCATCGATACCTGCTGTCTGAGCAATGAT
>JALNVT010000296.1 GCA_023231265.1 Sphaerochaetaceae bacterium | reverse complement strand
TGTGCTATCATCAATAAGCTGTAGCAGGTCACCATCAAGTACAAAAGAATTGTTCTCTTGTTCTTTTTGATTTAAAAATAGCATATAAATGGAAATTGATAAAATGAATTATATTTGTAATAAATATGAATGTAATTAATATTTAAGCTGCCAATTCAATGTTGATTCTGAAGTATGAAACTCAATATGAGTGAATTTGTGTGATTTGAATTATATATTTTGTTTGTCAGTCAAAAAAAAGCTACTGCCAAGTCAATTTATAGACTCAAACAGTAGCACTTTATTTTTGAAGTTTTTTATTTTTCATCAACCAGTATGAGGGCAAGATATCCCTCATCATCTGATAGAAGGGATAGATCTGTCTCCAGACGTTGATCATCCATTCCTACATTCAATGCAATGTGAACAGAGTCTTGAAGATTCAGTTCTGTTAATAGGGCCTTTAGTTTTGGAAGCTGTTTTCCTATCTTCATTATCACCTTTTTCCCATCTCTTTGTAGTTTTTCTTTTAAATTTGGATCTTTACAGCTCAGAATTGTAAGAGTTTGAGAGCCCTTCATGAGTTTTAGATTGAAAGCATCAGCTGCCGCAATGAAACTTGGAATGCCTGGTATGACTTTGACAGTGTATCCTGAACTTTCAACATATGGAGCAAAGTTTGAGAAGGTGGAGTAGATTGAGATGTCACCAAGAACGGGCATTGCAACATCGACTCCAGTATCAAGAATTTCACATATATTCTTTGCAACAGAGCGATAGTTATCATCACACTTCTTTAAATCGTAGGTCATCGGGAAGTAAAATTTAATTATCTCTTTGTCGTTCAAATCAATGATGTCTGAAATTATATCAAGAGCAATTGTCCTTCCATCTTTTGTCTGTGGTATGGCAAGCATTTTAACTGAATTCAGAACATCTGTAGCTCGTGGAACAATCATATCCCTGTCACCTGGGCCAACACTCACACCATAAAGAGTTCCCTTACCATCAGGGCTTCTTTCAAGTACATTGTTCTTGATTGTTGTTGTTATACCAGCTACCACCATTTCAACTCTCTGACAATGTTTCGATAGCTCCTGATTGAAAAATCCAAGTTCGTCTCTGTACAATCTCTCACTCTTTGTTGGAGGGATCAAGCCAAGCCCCACTATGGATGATATCATGATGATATCATCTTCATAATTTTTGATGCTATCAATCAGAGAGACTCTTCTCTCTCTTATGCTCTCTTCAATTTCTGCTAAATTATCTATGCTTTCATCATAATTTTTGAATTCTTCTTGAACCAAATTGCTGTAGAATGATGCAATATCATCAATTATCAATGGTCCTTTCAGGTTATCTATTGTTTTATATAAATTGTCTGTGCATTTTATTGTTTTGATTGAACTATCAATTCTGTCTTCAATATCTTTTGTACTTATGTAAGTCAGTGTATCTTTATTTTTTGATGCTAGGGCAAGAGCTCTCTCAGTTTTTCCACTGTGATAGCCTCCCAGTATTAATGAATGCATTGTATTTTCCTCTCTGTTATTTTTAGCTACTGAATATCATAAGTCTTCCGAACCAAATAACATGTTATCTACAAAAATATCTTGGAAATCTTTAGCTGTTGAAAGTTCTATGTACTGTGCATTTTTTCTTATCTCAATAATATCTGCTTTGGATCTCTCTCGCAATAAATCCTCAAGAACATCTTTCAACTTTAAACTATAAATAGTTACTATTTGGCTTTGATCTCATAGATTCAAAAATGCTTCTTTATTTCCTATTGCTTTATACTCTATCCTATCTATTTTTTCAATGAAGAATTATTTCAGAACTCTTTTTGGTGAGATAATGAAGAAAATATATTCTCAACTTATTTCAGCTTTGCATTCAAAATAGTTCTTGGAGTCACTCCATCTAGCTATGTTAAGATGATAAAAGAGTGATATAAATTCATTGGAGTGTGGTATTTAAATGCCACACTTTTTTCATATTTGCTGAGAGATTCGTTTTTAAATGATTCTTAGATTGTAAGGAATAATAAGTGTGTAATTTCTATTAAATCAGTTATTGTTGTTTTGATATTTTAAAAAATTGATATATACTTGATTCAAGAGTTGAACTTAAATTAATGAGAGGACGAATGAATCTTACAAATAAAAGGTCAATGAAACTAACATATGTTAGTATTTATCTATTTACATATATTGTTTGTAAATTAAGAATAAAAAATACATATGTTGTGTTAAAACTTTTTATATTTGATGTTAGAATGTTAGTTAATATACATACTGTCAGATTATTAAGAATTTATTCAATCGAAATGAACTAGGAGGGGAGATGGAAGATTCTAAAAAGAACTATTTAAAAAAAGCTATGCTTTTACATGCTGTTGCGGACTATTCTTTGGTAAAAAAAGGCGATTCTTTATACAATCAATGTGCACAAGCAATCGAAGGCGGAATTACTCTTCTTCAGTTGAAAGCACAGGAGTTATCTGATGAAGACTTCATCAAAGAAGGTCTGAAGATCAAGAAACT
>JALNVT010000084.1 GCA_023231265.1 Sphaerochaetaceae bacterium | reverse complement strand
TCAAATAAATATAATAATTTCTTGAACGTATTTAGGCATGAATTGACTCATGCTTTAACATTGACTACCGAGAATGGATTTTTTCAAAAATATGTGAGCCAACTTATAAGTTTCTATAATATATCGACAACACGCTTTGCTAAAGAAGGAATTGCTGTTTTAAGTGAGAGCCTATCAGGAAGTGGAAGACTCAATGATCCTTTATATAAATCCATTTTAATTCAATCAAAAATTGATGGTATTTTTCCATCATATTATGATGTCCAGGACGCTCAGGTGGGTTTTAAAAATGACAATTATTATTTGTATGGAGGATTCTTCTTCAAATACTTAGTAGATACATATGGACTTGAAAAATTCCAAGAGTATTGGGATGAACTTGGAAAAATAGATTTACTTGTTTTGTATCCAACCGTTAAATTCCAAGAAGTATATGGCCACTCGATTGATGAAGTTTGGGCAAATTTTGAACTTTCAATAGAAAATGCTGATTTAAAACAGGTTGATGAGATAAAGCAATATGAATCGTACAATCCAACATATATGACTAAAGAAGATAATTATCTTTACTTTTTAGATTACAATACATCATCAATCAAAAGGATGGATATTGAAACTGAACAAGTTAAGAATGTAAGTGAGAACAAGATGTACTGCAATACATTTTCTGTTGAGAATGGAACCGTCCTCTCTTCATCTATATCTCAGTTTGGACTGACAAATACTTATCTACAGAGAACAACTGATTTTAAAACCACCACAATCGAATTGGACAACACAAGAGGAGCTGTTTCATCAGATGGCCAGATTGTAGCTTTGAGTAACAATGGCCAAATTGAATCTATAGTCACATTCAACAAGTCCTACGACATAATCAATCAGTACTATCTAGCTGAAGAAGAGAAGCTGCAGGATTTGCTAATTCATGATGATGAAATCATATTCACATCAAGATATAATTCTGTAAACAGTGTATCAATTCTGAAGGACGGCAGTAGAGAGATCTATAAAATTGGTTCTGACATTTCCATAAATGGACTGTCTATGTATAAAGATGATATTGTATTATCTACATGCCGAGATGGAGAGCTCTTAAGGTGCACAATAATTGATCCAGAGAATCATTTGATAAAAACAAATAATTTTGATGTTGATGGTGGAATGTATTACCCAAATATCATCAATGATGATGTTTATTACATTTCTGAAAGAATTGATGAGAACATCTTATCAAGTATTCCCCTCAATAAAATGGATTTCAAAGTGAACAAAATTGAGTGTGTTTTTCTAACAGAAAACTACAACCCAACTCTTAAGTATGAACTTGATGGAGCAAAAGATTATAAACCTGCCTTAGAACTGTTGAAGAATACAAAAGCTCTATTCTTCTTCCTTCCTGGATTCAGTGAATACTTTGATTCAAACCTCTTCTTAACAACATATGCAATTGACCCAACAGAGACGTATTCTTATGTATCGACGTTAGATCTTGTTTTTGATGATTCGTTTTATCCAGAAGAGCAGCAATACAGTCTTACTTTAACAAAGGATACTGGATTGAAGATGAGTAGTTTTGGATTATCCATAACAAATAAAGGTGATGAATATGATATATTCCAAAGCAACCATATGGAACTGAGTACCGGTGTAAGCAAAATCTTCGACTTAAAAGGGGGGAACTTTATCCAGTTCTATTATTCTCTGCAATTTGGGTTTGCTAATTATTTAGCTTATTCAAACCTGTCAAGCATCTCAAGCCACAATTATTCAAGTGCAATCTTGCAGGTGAGCTCTTTCAATTATATATATTATGTAAACAGCGGTCTAAATCTCAATTCATATCTTAGATATGGCAGTGGAGTTTCATTAGAAAATTTGTTCAACTTTGACAATGATGATGTAAATAATAATGAATTCTCTCACATTCTAACTGCATCATTGAGTCTTCATCTACCATATTTGATTCCAAATAGAGATAATCGCAATTACAGTTACAACTTACCAACGGATCTTTTTATTGAATCATCTTATAATTTCTATGACGATGAAATGAAATTTGATGCAGGTACTTCGATAACCGTTTATTCAGTTCTCATAAACAGGGGATTTGAATTGATTCCAGCGTACTTCAAATTATTTAACATTGATGCTGGATATCATGCAACATACACTCAAGAAATTGGGAATGATTTTTCTAATAATATTGATCAGTACATCAATCTTGCAGCTTATTTCAAAATGCGACCGAGTACCTCAGCTCTATCCGATTTGGATACAGAATTAGGTATAAAATTTGAGTGGGAAATTGATGGTAGTCTGAATCTAACATATGGATTCCAAAGCAATTTTTAAAAATAGATCAAAAAAAAACAAGGCAGACTGCTTAAAAGTCTGCCTTGTTTGTTAGAAGATTGTTATTATTCAGTATCTTCCATATCATCAGCTTTTTTAGCTGCAATTTCAGCATCAGCAATTACTTTCTCTTTACCATTTGCAAAGAAATCATAAGTAACAGTCTCTTCAACTGCTTTATCAAGAAGAGCATCAATACCCATCTCTCTATAGTGCTCATTTTCCACTTCAACATCTGGACGAGTGAGAGGATGTTTTGGTGAGAATATAACACAGCAATCTTCATAAGGAAGAATGGATGTATTGTAAGTGTCGATTTCCTCAGATGTTCTCATGATTTCCTCTTTGTTCATTCCAACTAAAGGTCTGATAATCAACATATCAGTTGTTGAGTTGGTAAAAGCCATTGAATCAAGAGTTTGAGATGCAACCTGTGATAGAGCCTCTCCTGTTACCAGAGCTGTACCATCATATATATTTGCAAGTTTTGTTGCTACTTTCATCATGCATGCTCTGAACATAAGAGTTGTCTCATCAGTGTTGCAGTGACTTTTAATCCATAACTGCTGTTCTGTGAATCCCACAACATGCAATCTGGTTCCTTGAAGGTAAGGAGCAATTTTTGATGTGAGCATCTTAACTTTTTCAAGAGCCATCTCACTTGTGTAAGGATATGCATGAAAATAGATACATTCGAGTTTCATACCACGACTTGCCATTCTGTAACCAGCAACAGGGCTATCGATACCACCAGAAAGCAAAAGCATTCCCTTACCAGCAGTTGAAACAGGAAGACCATTTGGTCCTTTTTTCATTGTTGTGTAGATATAAGCTTTATTTCTTATTTCAATATAAAGAATGTGATCAGGATCACTTAAAGATACATCTAAATCAGGAAAACTTTCATGCACAACATCTGCTAGTTCACAAGATAGCTGGTGTGATGATAGAGGAAAATTTTTATCAGATCTTTTTGCATGTACTTTGAAAGAACCTTTATTTGTAAAAGATGATACCTTCAAAAGAGATCTCACAGTATCTTTTATTGTATCCATATCTTTATTGACTCTTACTGCCTCAGCATAACCGACAATACCGAAAGTTGTGCTGAAAGCTAAATCACACTGTTCTCTAGGACATTCATTATCAATTTCAAAATAAAGTCTACCTTTTTGTTTTGTTACAACATTGTGATATGGTCTTAATTTTGTTTTTATGTTGTTTTTCAATTTCTTTTCAAAAAAAGGTCTGTTCAAACCCTTCAAAGAAATTTCACCAAGTCTTATTAAATATAAGCGTGTTCCCATTTTATCCTACCTATTTTGCAAATTGATCATAAACGGCATTTATTTCATTTACTGCAATTTTTATATTTTCTATTGTTGTTGTATCACAGAGTGATAACCTTATACTACCTTTAGCCTTTGTACTATCTATTTTCATTGCTTTTAAAATATTTTCGCCCTTAGCTTTAACATTGTTAGAGCAAGCAGAACCTGATGAAACAAAAATGTTTTTATCACTCAATATTCTGGTAAAAACCTCAGAGGGGAAAGGAGCTACTGTGAATGATACAATATAAGGAGAGAAGTTTTTATCTGGTGAAATAATTTCAGCATGTAAGTTCTCCCTGATGTATGAATTCATCTCAACAATCTTATCGTAAGTCAGTGGTTTTTTTGAAATTGTGGTGATTTGCTCATCAAGAGCTGCATTCATTGCCACTATTGCAGGAAGATTTTCAGTTCCACCTCTTATATTTCTTTCTTGTCCACCTGCAGATGATAAAGGCTGTAAGTGAATCTGCCTGTTATAGAGTATACCAATACCTCTTGGTCCATGGAATTTATGAGCGGAGAAAGAGGCACTGTCCACATCAATTTTATTCAAATCAAAAGGAATCTTGCTCAGAGCTTGAACGGTATCCGAGTGAAAATGTATCTTTCTTTTATATTCTTTCTCTTTCTTTCTTACAATCTTAACAAGTGATTCTATATCTTGAACTGAACCTGTAACATTGTTTACCATCATTATGCAGACCATACGAGTTCTTTCTGTGATCATATCTTCTAGCTTGTTAGGATCAATAAATCCTTTTGGAGCTTCAATTGTTTTTACAGTCCATCCTTTCTCTTTCAAAATTCTTGCAAATCTCGCTATGGAAGCATGTTCTATCTTACTGATAATGACCTCTCCAGGACTGTTGTTCCAAAGAAGTGATGATAAAATTATAGAGTTTGATTCGGTTCCACCTGAAGTGAAGTATATAAAGTCTGGAGAAATCTCAAGCTTTTTAGCAATTTCTTCTCTTGTTTTTTCTAGTTTATTCTTTGCCTTGTGTCCAATTGTATAGTTAGCTGATGGATTTGCAAAGTAGTTATCTGCTGTATCAAAATATGCTTGCAAAGCAGTCTTACTGATTTTTGTAGTTGCGGCGTTATCTAAATAATATTCCATGCGAGTATAATGATTTAATTACTCATTCTTTTCAAGTGAATTTTATAAATCAAAACATAAAAATGCAGGAAATTTTTGGAAAATAATTAATTTACAACTCCTTCAATAATCAGATAATAAAAACTTTAAAATTAGTACATCATATATCAATAAAAAAATGGTAAGATTTAAATTAGTAAAAAAATAAATTGCCCTTCTAACAGAGAAAAATATCAAATAAATATATGCAAAAAGCCTTTTCTAGGTTATTATGATACTCATGAACGATCAAATGACAGTAACACTTTCAGGTGGAAAAAACACAAATGTATTATATTTAGATGATTTAAATGAACTTGCAACAAAGCTTGGAACATATGGTAACAGAGCTTTGTTGGTAGCAGATTCCAATACTGCAAACCTATTCAAGAGATTGCCTCAGAATAATATTATTTTAGAACCAGGTGAGGGATCCAAAAATTTGGGATCAATTGAAAAGATTTTGAGAACAGCTGTTTCAGTAGGTCTTGGAAGGGATGATTATATCATTGGATTTGGAGGTGGTGTAATCTGCGATTTAGCAGCATTTGCAGCATCAATATACATGAGAGGGTGCAACCTTGTTCTTGTTCCAACTTCTCTTCTATGCATGGTTGATGCAACAATTGGTGGTAAGACTGGATTTGACTTTATGGGAGGAAAGAATCTTGTAGGTTCTTTTTATCCAGCACAGGATGTTTTGATCTGTCCACAGACATTGAAGAGCTTGAACGAAAGAGAATATCATAATGGACTTGCAGAAGTTCTGAAACATGCAATTCTTTCAGAAGATGAGATACTATATAAATTCCTACTCTCAAGAAAAAGCCAAATATTGGAAAGAGAGCCAAAGACCCTTTTGAATTTATTGCAGCTTAGCCTTCAAGTTAAAAAGATTTTTATTGAAAAAGATCCAGAAGAAAAGAAAGGAATAAGACAGGCTTTAAATCTTGGACATACTTTTGGACATGCATTGGAATCAAGTGGAAGATTTTCACGATTTTCACATGGAGAAGGTGTTGCATGGGGATGCTGTTGTGCTCTAGAAGCTGGTTATTTAATGGGATTGACTCCTAAAGAATACATGGAATCTGGAATAAAACTGTTCTCTTTTTATAAGTACGACATCGAGTATAGAATTGGCCGTGGAGAATGGCTTGATTTTATAAATTACATTTCGAAAGACAAAAAGAAGGTTGATGGGGTAGTTCAATTTGTTCTTATGAAAGGACAAGGTAATTATGTACTCACACCTGTTCCAAATGATATAGTCATGAGATGTGTTCTATCAAATCCGAATACTAAATAGTTATGGTAAATATAAATTTTATATGCCATGGTAACATCTGTCGTTCTACCATGGCTGAATCCGTCATGACCCATTTGATCAATATTAATGGGGTTGCTGGATATTTTAATATCAAATCAAGTGCTACCTCAAGAGAAGAAATTGGAAATCCTCCGCATCGAGGAACAGTGGATATCTTGAGGAAGAATAAAGTGAAATTGGTTCCGCATCGAGCTGTTCAAATTACTGAAGATGATGCATCAGAAGCTGATCTTTTAATAGTTATGGACCAACATAACATATACAATCTAAAGAAGTTGATATATAAAGAAGATTTCTCAAAAATCAGACTTTTATTGAGCTATGCAAACTTGGATCGCTCCATTTCTGATCCTTGGTACACCGGTAATTTTAAACAGACTTATGATGATGTTCTTCTTGGATGCAAAGCACTTTTGAAAGACCTCATAAAAGATTTTGATTGCTCTCACAACAACTGATTGATATATTACTTTTTGCAATCATCAATGCACCTTCAAGTGCACTTGCTTTTGGAAGTGTAACATTAATTGATGGGTGCTTTATCTTCATTGTGTCTTTGAATATATCTACGAATAATTTATTTTTCTCAAAAATACCACCTGCAATAACTAAATCTGAAGTTGAAAACAGGCTGTTGCGTTTAACGATGCCATCAATTAAAGCAATGAGCTCATCAATTGCACATGTGACAATATCAATAGCAAGTTGATCCTGTTCTTCGTAGCTTTCAAATACCCGTTTTGCAAATGCAGCTTCTTTATCCTTTTTGCACTCATCACTGTTACAGAATCTAATGAAATCTCTCAAATTTTTAAAATCAAAAAAATTTAGTAACTTTTTATCAAGCTCTGTTGGTAAATCTCTATTTTCTTTTGATTTCAATGTTCTTATTATAGCTTGATGAGATATCCACCAGGCAGAACCTTCATCTCCAAGCCTCCAACCAAATCCTCCTTCACGGTAAATCAACTCATTCATTTTTGCAAATGCTATTGAGCCTGTGCCACAGATCAGTGAGATACCTTGGTCCTTCTTGAGACCTCCAACTAGCAATATTTCGGCATCTGAACAAACATTAACTGCAGCATTTGGAAGAAGATTTTTTATCTTTCTCTCAATAATATTTTTATCCATCTGATCATAAAGACCAGCACTTCCAAGACAAAGAGAGAGACACTTGGTTCTATCTAATTGATTTTCTTTAATGCATCTGTCTATTAAAGAAATAATGTTATCATTCGCTTGTTTCAAACCCGAAGAATAAATATTTGTGCTACCACCAATAATTTTACAGATAAAATTATCCTCACCATCATGAACTTCAGCTCTGCACTTAGTAGCTCCACCATCCATTCCAATGTACCAAAATTCTTTTTTCATTTTTCAATTTTACCACAGAAAAAATATTTGGCAACAAATTTAGAAAAAAAATTTCAACCAAAACTGAAATTTTTTTTTATTTCCTTGCAAAAATATGACTTTGGGTATTATTATTGAATTCATGGATGGATGTATAACACTAATAAAACAAAGTTTACCCAGTTTATCTGGATCAGAAACTAAGATAGCAAAAACGGTTCTTCAATTTCCTGATAAAGTAATTGAAGATAATGTCACGACTTTAGCAAAGAGAGCAAATTCAAGTCCAGCGGCAGTAATAAGATTCTGCAAACACTTAGGATTTTCAGGATTCCATGATTTCAATCTATGTCTTGTTAAAGAAATATACAGTAGATCTGGAGTTGAAACAGATGAGGATAACTCATTTGATTTGAATGAAGCTTCAAGCCTGAATGAAATTGCTGATAGTATGGTTGATACCATAAGAAGCTCTCTTCTTTCATTGAAAGACCTATTGAGTGAGAGAGATCTGGAGTCAACAATTGATATGATAAAGAATTCTCAAAGAATTGTTTTATCTGGTGCAGGTGCGTCTGCAATGGTTGCCGATGACCTTCATATGAAACTTGCAAGACTTGGCTTTCCTTCAGAAATTTCCCCAGATTATGACATGCAGTTGGTTCTAGCAAGTACATTGAAAAAAGATGACCTTGCAATTGTATTTTCATATTCAGGAGAGACATCTGTTGCTACAGAGTGTGCAAAACTTGCTAAAGCCAATGAAGCAAAGGTTGTTGCCATAACAAGAATTGGAAACAACACTCTGTCGAAAATTGCAGATATTGTAATTAAAATTCCAAACACAGAATCTCTGTTCAGAAAAAGTGCAACGGTCAGTAGAATTGAACAGTTGGTTGTTGTTGATATAATTTTCTCAACATTGGCTAAAGATTGTGAAGATGCCAATGAAAAATTGAGCAACACCTGGCATGCTGTGTCTCATTTTGGAAATAGATGATGAAGAGGTGATATTTTATGATTACTTTTGCTGTAGATTCGTTTATAAATTCCAATAGAAAGATAAATAATCGAATTGCATTGCTTTCTAATAATTCTGCTATAAATAAGGATTACATAACCACACTTGATATTTTAAGCTCCAAATATAAAATATCATCTATTTTTGCTCCTGAACATGGCTTTTATGGGGTGAATAATGCTGGTGAATCTGTAAAGACAAAAGTTGATGTTGAAACAGGTATTCCAATTTTCAGTCTGTATGATGAGGGAAAATTTGAATTGACAGACAAAATGTTGGATACATTTGATACTTTGATCTTTGACATTCAAGATTTAGGACTTAGATTTTATACATATATTTCAACATTGAAGTTTATAATAAAGGCATTAGGCAAAACCAATAAGAAATTGATTGTATTTGATAGATTTCCAGTTCTCGGAGGTCAGGTAGTTGAAGGAAATATTTTAGATTATTCATTAGAGTCATTTGTTGGTCCATCAGGCCTTCCAATACGATACGCTCTGACAATAGGAGAGCTTTCATTATTTTTTAATGAAGAGAATAAATATGGATGTGATTTTGAAGTTATTTCAATAAAAGGGGCCATTCGTCATTTAGTGTGGGTAAGTCGCTATCCTAGTTTTACGTAGGGTAAATCAAGACCTGCACTTTGAAGGTAAATCATATCTCTAAAATGGTTCCATATATAAAAGCCTTTTTGTGGTGTTTTTACATCTTTTTGGGACTTAAAGTATTAAAATGTCTCCAAGGATTTTGACCCTCTAGCATGTTAATCACATCCCTTAAATCCACCCTCAAGGCTTC
>JALNVT010000295.1 GCA_023231265.1 Sphaerochaetaceae bacterium | reverse complement strand
ATACAATGATTGCAGCTTGGCTCTATGATTCCAATGTGGGTATCTACAATATGGATGATCTTGCTCTTCGTTATTTGAACTATTCCACTGTTGAATTCAATGAAGTTGTTCCAAAAGGAGGTCGGTTCAGTGATCTTCCTCTTGAAGATGCTGTTCTATATGCCGCAGAAGACAGCGATATAACATTCAGATTGTATAAAGTTTTTGACAGTTTCCTTGAGGAAAAACAGAAGAAGGTCCTATCAGATATTGAGATTCCACTCATAACAATTCTTGCAGAGATGGAGATACAGGGAATCATAGTATCTAAAGAGAAGCTTTTGAAACTATCCCAGCTTTACGGTCAAAGAATTGATGAGATAACTCAGGAGATATACAAACTGAGTGGATCTGAGTTCAACATAAAATCAACAAAGCAACTTCAGAAGGTATTATTTGAAGATCTGCATTTGACTGTAGGCAAGAAAACAAAGACAGGTTATTCAACAGCAACTGATGTTCTTGAATCAATCAAGGATGAGAGTCCTATTGTAAAGTACATCCTTGAATACAGAGGGCTCACCAAGCTGAAGAGCACCTACATTGATTCTCTTCCTCTTTTGATAAACAAAGATACAAAACGTCTTCATACATCATTTCTTCAAATTGGAACTGCAACAGGTCGTCTTTCTTCAAAGAATCCTAATTTACAGAACATTCCAATCAGATCTGATGATGGAAGAAGAATACGTGATGCATTTGTTCCTAAAGAGGGCTGTGTTTTCATATCTGCCGATTATGCTCAAATTGAATTGGTTGTATTGGCTCACATGGCTGGTGATGAGGCTCTTCAAACAGCTTTCAGAAAAGGTGTTGATGTTCACTCATTCACTGCAGCTCTTGTTTTTGATAAAGATATTGAGGATGTGACTCACGATGAGAGAAGAATTGCAAAGACAATTAACTTTGGTGTTATGTATGGAATGAGTGCATTCAGGTTATCGAAAGAACTTGAGATCTCTCGTTCTGATGCAAATAATTTCATCAAAGCATATTTCTCTCGTTACAATGGCGTTGCAAAGTTCATTGATGATACTGTATCAGATGTAAGAAAGAAGGGGTCAATTGAAACTTTATTTGGTCATCGTCGTGGTGTTCCTAAAATTAACAGCCGCAACAAACTTGAAAAGAATGCAAGTGAGAGAGTTGCTGTAAACTCAATAATACAGGGAACTGCTGCTGAAATCATGAAGATTGGTATGATAAAGGTTGCAAAGGCTCTTAAAAAAGAGAATTTGAAAGCAAATCTACTTCTTCAGGTACATGATGAAGTCATCCTTGAAGTTCCAACTGACGAAGTTGATGAGGTTAAGGCAATACTAAAAGAATCTCTTGAAGGTGCTGTAAAATTATCAATTCCACTTAGATGCAGCATTGAAGTGGGCAACAGTTGGGGAGAGATGCATTAGGCCAAATTATGAGAATAATAGGATTGACAGGTAAAGCCTGCACAGGAAAGAATGTAGTTGCAAAGAAGTTTGAAGATAAGGGATACTATGTCATTGATGTTGATAAACTCGGTCATAGAGCCCTAGAAGAGAATAAAACTATAATTGCATCTACCTTTGGTGATGTTCTTGATTTTGATGGAAATGTAGATAGAAAAAAACTTGGGAACATAGTTTTTGGGTCCAAGGAAAAGTTAAAGATACTTGAGGGCATCACACATCCTGGTATAAAAAAAATCATTATAGACTTGATAGAAAAAGAAAGTAATGACAGAAGGCGTGATATAATTATCAATGCAGCGCTTCTTGAGCGTGGCAAGCTTGATGAATTGTGTGATTGTTTCATATATGTTAAATCTCACTTTTTAGTACGATATTCTCGCACTAAAAAAAGAGATAATCGTAAATTTGTGTGGTTTTTTAAAAGGAATCTATCTCAACGGCATATCAAAATTTCAAGCATAAAGAGAAAAAAAGCAGTGTATATTATAAACAACAACAAAGGAATTGATGAAATTTGTCGACAAGTAGACAATATTTGTGATATATTAAAAGAAAGAAGTTATAATTAATATTATTGGCCATTAAAACACTTGTCAAAAGTAATTCATTGACGGATAATTATTGTAACAAATTTTAAACTTGTGTGTTTAGCTTTTATAGAAGTTGTCTACAAAGACTAAATTTCAATAATTGGTAGGAGGATTTCCGTAACTTCGTAGTTATGGTTGAAAATATTTATGAAGAAATCGACTCGTGTATCTCTATTAGTATTTACTATAGTTGCAGCAATTGCAGCGTTCGGCGTGTTATGGTATACAAGACCAGGTGCTCCAACATATGTACTTGATGAAGCTAAAGCTAGACAAGATGTTCCTTTACTAGAAGTACAGGGACCTGCGCTTCAACAGCCTCCGGTAGAAATTGATCTGGATTATGATACAATTACAGCAAAAGTTAAGCAAAATTTAGTTGAAGATGATGGCTTCAGTACCGTTATGGCACAGAGTGTTTCTTCTTCTGCATCAGACTTAGTTGATAAAAAAATTGATTCATT
>JALNVT010000294.1 GCA_023231265.1 Sphaerochaetaceae bacterium | reverse complement strand
AGATTCTTCTTCCCAATTCTATCATTTGCTCCAATCTCAGCTATTTCAGCTCTCGAAGGTCAGGGCATAAGTGCTATGCTCGATACTGTTTGGAGTGTTTGGAGACAGCTCAACAAGAGAATAAGCACAAACGTCATAAACAACGCATTGAAAGATTGGACAGAAAGTTACACTCCACCTCGTGGTAGTTTGGGACATTACAAGGTAATGTACGGAACTCAGGTAAGTGTCACTCCTGTTAGATTCTTATTCTTTGTTAACAGATTGAAAGATTTCCCTGAAATCTATGAGAAGTATCTGAAGAATGCAATCCGTAAGGATTTGGGTTTCTCTCAGATTCCTGTAGAGATCAGTTTGAGAGAGAGAAAACGTAATGAATCTTTGAATAAAAAGGGTGACAAACCTCTTCTTTCTAAATACGGTGAAGATCTAGACAGACCTAAAATCAAGGCTACAGCTGGTAAGGCTCGTGCTAAGAACAAGAAGAACAAACCTGGTAACGTTGCATCTCTTGATAAACGAATCAAGAAGGTAAGAAAGAACGTTAAGAATTCAAAAGGTAAAAAACGTTAAATATGAGCTATGTAGAAGAACATAATATTAAAGCTTTCTGCCTTGATGTTGATGGAACTCTTTATCCTCGCCGTCAAATGAATGTTCGACTTGTTCGATCAGCTTTCCCATCTTTATCGATTGGTCTGCGATTCAATGGGGTGAGGAAAAAATACAGAATGACTCAAGAGAGCAACCCTCCTCGTGAGGACTCTCGTAGAGGCCTGCTTGAAAAGCAGGCTTCTCTGTTTCTAAAAAATAAGAGTGATAAAGATTCTGTAGAGAAGATGATAAAAAAGATGGATAAGCAATTTTATAAGTCATGGGCCAAGAGCTTCTTGAGTATAAAAGCATATCCTAATATGGTTGAAGCTTTGACTTTAGCTAAAGAACAAGGTATCAAGATAGCTGTTTTGAGTGATTTTCCATTGGAGAAGAAACTTGAAACTCTCGGTATCGCGCATCTGGTTGATTTTGCATTGAGCAGTGAGGACACCGGTTATTTGAAACCTTCTAACAAAGCATTTGATATATTATGTAAAGGGGTTGGAGAGAGACCTGAAAACTGTCTTTATTTTGGAGATAGCTATGATAAAGATATAATCGGTGGCAGTGGATTCAATATGCACACTCTTTATATCAAGAAAACAAGTCATAAGGAAAAATATCCAAAAGCTTCTATTATTTGTGGAAACTGGAAGGATGTGATAAAGTTAACGCTAAGGTAGGTTGAAAAATGAGTCTCAGTGAAATATTGCCAATAAGTTTATTTGTTATTTCCATTTTGTTTACTCTTATTTTGCATTTACAAAAAGATAAAAAATTGAACTTGAACGAAGTTAGAAAGACTTTAAGGGAAGATTCTGAAAAAGCAATCAGAAGTCTTGAACAGAAAGTTGTGGAGACTGAAGAGCAAGTGAGTCTTAAAAAAGTAGATGCTGAAAACACCTGTGCTTATGTAGAGAAAAAAATACAGGAGCTCAAGGATGACGGAGAGGAACTCAATCAGTTAGACATCGCTCTGCAGAATTATCGTAACATGTTAGCTCAGCTGAATGTTGCAACATCTCAGACTCATGACTATGTTGTAAAAACTAGCAATGAGGCAGCAAGACTGCAGGAACTTCAGCAGCTAATTGATTCTCATGAAAAGAAAACCTTCACAATTTTAAAATCCTTTGAATCTGGTGTGAAAGAGCAGAGATTCCAATTTGAGACTCTCAAAACTGAAATTGAATCTCAGACAGACAGCGCTGTAAATCAGATTGTGACAACAAGAGATGATTCTCTATCTCTTGTCAATTCTCAGATAGAAAAATTCCAAAGTCTCAGCGATACATGTGATGAAATACAATCAAAACATACAGAGGTACTCAATGAGTTGATTGCAAGTCAGAACTCCTATAAAGAGAAGATGGATGCAGTTGCCAAAGAGTTTGAAGATGCATGCACGACAACTCTTGAATCAACTAAGGCTCAGCTTGATGGTTATCTCAAGCAGATTCAGACATCTGCAAATGATAAACTATCATTGGTTGAGGGCTCAATTGTAAAAGATTTTGAAAAGGAATTGGAAACAAAGAGAGAGGATGTTCTTCTTGAGATTGATAAGATTCTTCAGACCTCAGTCAACACAATAAACATGTATGATGCAAAGCTTGGTAACTCATTGAGCAAGTCTGAAGCTGTTGAATCAAATTATGTTGAGGACATACCTGCTGTTGAAGATGTCAAACAGAGCAGTGATGAACAGATCTCAAACGTTGAGGAGAACATAATTCTTCCTGAGATAGAAGAGCCTGTAAAAGAGACAAAACCTAAAAAAGAAAAGAAAAAGAAGAAAAAGAGCAAGCTCTTGAAAAAGGACTCAAAGAAGGATTCTGATATCTTGGATCTCAAGGCAGGAATTGATCTTGTTGATCTTCCTGATACCGAGGAAAAACAGAACATTGAAGATCTAATTGTTGACGATAATCTAAACAGTCCTTTCAATGTT
>JALNVT010000083.1 GCA_023231265.1 Sphaerochaetaceae bacterium | reverse complement strand
TTGTACAGCTCTAAAAATTTATTGAAACCATCAACATCTTCTTTCTTAGGATTTACTGTTTTCTTTTTGGAGTTGCTGAAAACAAAGGAATCAAGATAATCTTCAAGTTTCTTTTCTTCTCCAACATAATTGGCAAGTATTGCAATTCCCCATGCTCCGCCCTCACCAGAACTTTCGACAAGATTTATGGGAACATCAACTGCATTGGCCATCACAGTCTGTCCTACCAGTTCTGTTTTGAAGAATCCTCCATGGCCTGTAATTGATTTGACTTTTATGTTCTCCTCTTTTGTTAAAATATCAAGACCGATTCTCAATGCACAGAGAGAGGTATATAACTGAGACTTCATAAAATTTGCTAGATTGAAATTTGAATTCAATGTTCTGCATACCATGGGACGTCCATCACTGAGATCCGTCATTGGCTCTCCACTCAAATAATTATAGCTGAGTATTCCACCGCAGTCACTCTCACCTTTCAGGGCTTCCATTAGGACCTTATCATATAACTCTGGCATGCTGATTGTATTGCCAGTAAGATTGATAACTTCTTTGAAAATAGATATCCAACTATCATATTCTCCTGTGCAATTGTTTGAATGTGCCATGGCCACCGGCTTTCCATCAGGAGTTGTGACAATATCTAGTTTATCGTAACGTTTTGAAAGTTTCTTTTCCAAAACTATCATGGCAAATACAGAAGTACCTGCACTGACATTTCCTGTGTTTATTCTTACAGAATCTGTTGATACCATTCCAGTTCCAGCATCTCCTTCTGGAGGACACAGTAGGATTCCATCTTCTAAATCTCCCTCTTCATCAATCAGAAGGGCTCCATTCTTGCTCAGAATACCACCAATCTGTCCTGCCACCATAACTTTGGGAAGGATTTCTGACAATGAGGTTTTCATTCCAGACAATCTATCAAACTTTTCAATGAACTCTTGATTGTAATCTTTTATTGAAGAATCAATTGGGAACATTCCTGATGCGTCACCTATTCCCAGCACGAAATTACCGGTTAGTTTGTTATGTATGTATCCAGATAATGTATTCAATTTTTTAACTTTGTTTACATGTTCCTCGCCATTCAAAATGCATTGATAATAATGAGCTATGCTCCATCTAATTGGAATTGAATAATCAAAAAGTTCAGATAACTTTTTTGAAGCTTCTTCAGTATTGGTATTTCTCCAGGTTCTAAAAGGCACCAGAAGATTGTCGTCTTCATCAAATGCCATATATCCATGCATCATGGCAGAAATTCCAATTGCTTTTAACTTTTTAATTTTAATATCATACTTCTCTTCAATTTCAACCTTCAACCTGGAGTAAGAAATGGAAAGACCTTTGAAAATATTCTCAATTGAATAAGAATAATACCCATCAACAATTTCATTGTTCCAAGCATAACTACTGCTTGCAATTGGTGAATTATCACTTTTTATCAACACAGTCTTGATACGTGTTGATCCAAACTCTATTCCAAGAGAGCATCTTCCTTTTAAAATTTCATCAGTAATGTTCATATTTTTTCCTAATAGTTTTTAATGAAACTGATGTGTAAATATAAATTGTTAGTCAATATTAGTTTATACACCATCTTTTACAAATTACAAAGCACGGAGTGGCTCTCCGTGCTTACATCTATGCATAATAAATCGTAGAACTTTCAATGTCAATTTTATTTTACAGAAAGGTAAAACCCTTTTGCAATGTAAGCAGCGACAAGAGCCCCTGGATCAAGCAATTTTCTTGAATCTTCACCTCTAGTTGCAGCTCTACCATGTACAGCTATCATACCCTCTGTGTTTTTGTACCCTTGCATTGCAGCATCAGATGCTTTCTCTGCACTTACAGATAACTCTTCACCTTCAGTGCTCTTCAACATTTCAACTGCAGGATAAAATCCATCAATAAATGTTTTCTCACCTACTTTAGCCTTACCTCTATGGGTAACTCCTTCAAGATAATTTTCAAAAATTGCTGTAACATCTTTCCTATCCAATTCGGATTTGCCTTTCAAAGCTTTTCCTGCTTGCATCAAGCCACTTGCCATCAAAGTCCCCATGGTTGATGGAACTTTTGTACTCATTGCCTTGCCTGCAAAATATAAAACCTTACCACAATCTTTTTCATCACTATCTTTTATTGCATCATAAGCTGCAACAAAACCATCGCTCATGGTCAAGCCCAGATCACCATCACCAACAATGCTATCTTCATCAATAAGATGTTCTCTTTCTTCAACCATTATAAGTGACACTTCTTTTAAAAATCTCTTTATCAATTCAACATTCATATCTACCTCCTACATCTGTTTGAAAAATGGTGTTTCAGCTGGAGCGTCCATGTATTTCTTCAATTCATCATCAAGCTTGATCATGCTTATAGATATACCACCCATTTCAAGAGCAGTTGCATAATTGCCTGTATAGTATTTGTGAACCAAAAGTCCCTCTCTTTTAAGTATCTCATCTACCTTTCTAAGAACGATGTACTGTTCATCAAGAGGAGTAGATCCAAGACCATTTATCAAGACATCAACTTCATCACCTTTTTCGTAAGGAATATCGCCAATAATTTTAGCTAGCATCTCTTCTGCAATCTCATCAGCTGGCTCAAGCTTGCCTCGTCTGATACCAGTCTCTCCATGGATACCCATTCCAATTTCCATTTCATCACTTCCAATGCTGAATCCAGGCTTACCAACTCTAGGAACAATACATGGAGTCAAAGCAACACCCATTGTTCTTGTATTTGCAGCAGCTTTTTCAGCTACACGCTTTACTTCATCAAGAGATAGCATATCATTTGCTGCAGCACCTGCACATTTATAAACAAAGATTATACCAGCAACACCACGTCTTGTGTTCTTCTCACCTTCTTTAGAAGGAGCTGCAGAAGCAACATCATCGCCAGCTACAACAGATTCAACTCTGATGTCCTCTTCAAAATCAGCCTGTTCTGCTGCCATGTCGAAGTTGAAAATATCACCATTGTAGTTACCATAAATATAAAGAACGCCAGCTCCATCATCAATGTATTTTGTACATGCTAGCATCTGTTCAGCGCTTGGACTTTGAAATACATCTCCAACAGAACATGCATCAAGCATACCTTTTCCAACGTATCCAAGGAACAATGGTAGGTGACCACTTCCACCACCCGTTGCAAGACCGACCTTGCCTTTTACCTTATTTGCAGTAACAAGGCAATGAACATCATCACCTGTATATGTAATTAAATCAGGATGTGCAATATATAAGCCCTCAAGCATCTCTTTTACGTAATCTTCTGGTTTGTTAATTATTTTTTTCATTTTAAATCTCCTACAATACTATTTCAATTTGATCTTTTTCTTCATAATTTAAGACAACACAGTCATTAAAATAAGTTCTTTCTGGAAGTGAAACCATCACATGGCCTTCTTCTTTTTCAATGGAAAAAGGAGCCAAATGGAACACTCCAACATCAAGTCGTACGACTGTTCCCTTTCTTACAATGAAAGCTTCTGTTGCTTCAGGTACCATCTTGTTTGATGGAGGTGCAACATGAATAACAACATCAGTATCAAGGGGAAGCAAGATCTCTCCTGTATGATTATGATATTCAACGGTATCAACAATCATCCTATCAACCTTGTGCACATTCAAACCTGAAAATGTTATTGGGACATCTCCACTTACTGGATTCTTCAAATGATCTGGATAAAAATCACCAAGATTATTTCCTTTTAAATCAACTAGATTATAGAAACTTCCATATTCACAAAAGTTCTCTTTTGTCAGTTCTTTAGCCTTTACAGTTCTCATCTCTCATATTCCTCCTTAATTTTTATCTCTTCCTCTTACATCAAAATAACCTGTTATTAGCATTGTTAATACAAGAATCAGTCCATACACAAATGTCTTTAAGAATGAATTGATTCTTAAAATATTGAATGCACTTGATACCAATTGAAGCAACAATACAGCAAATGCAACACCCATTACATTGCCCTCTCCACCATCAGGATCTGTTCCTCCAAGTACTACTATAAGCAATGTTAATAATGTATATGAACTACCATAATCACTCTTAGCAGAGTTGTAGTGACTGGAAATCAAAACTCCACTTATAGCACCAAGTATTCCACCTGTCATGTAAGTGATCAATGTAACTTTTAAATTATTTATGCCAGAATATTTTGATGCAGTTTCGTTTGTTCCCATAAATTTTAGCTGTTGGCCATAAATTGTTGAGCGCATTATAAATGCAATGACAGCAGTCACCACAACAAACACATAAAACGGTATTGGAATTCCAAGAAAGAGCTTATTGGCAATGTTACCATATGCTTCAGGAAGACCAGTCATTGCAGGTCCTTTAGTAATTGCAAGGCCCAAACCAATGTATAATTGCAGACCACATAACGTTACAAGCATAGCTGGAATCTTCAAGTATCCAATTAAAAAACCATTGAATAGGCCACAAGTTGCACCAACCAATAAAGCAGCTATTATTCCAAGAACAATTGAAAATGGAGATCCATCCTGTCCTATCATAACAGACGCTGCAACAATACTAGCTAGATTTGCAATACCAACCAAAGAGAGGTCAATACCACCACTAATCATCGCAAGCATCATACCGTAACAAAGGATTCCATACTCAGGTAATTGGACAAACATGCCTCTTATGTTTGCAGACCTCAAGAAGATCCTAGGTTCTAGAATGCTCATGATGATAAATATTGCAACTCCCAAGCCCAAAAGCATGATGTTATTCTTATTTACATTTCTATTTTTAATCAAATCTAAATTCATCAGGACTCTCCTTTATATTTTTGCGCTGTTGGCAATATGTTTTGATCTTATAGAGGTTATTCCAGTACCCATAACGATTATCAATCCAACAACGAATGTTTGATAAGATGTTGGAATGCCAACCATAACAAGGTTATTTTGAACAATAGCAATCAGAAGAACACCAAGAACAGTTCCCAGAACAGTACCATGACCACCAGTAATTCTTGTTCCACCTACAACAACAGCAGCGATGACCATCATTTCAGCACCCATCAAGTTCTGTGGACTTGATTGTCGCATTAAAATTGTATATGTAACTCCACCTATTGCTGCCAATACACCACTGAACATATATAGGAAAGATTTGATTCTAACTACGTTGAAACCTGCAATTCTAGCAGCATTTTCATCTCCCCCAATTGCATAGATACCACGTCCAAATGTTGTAAATTTCAATACAATAAAGAACACAATCAAAAGTACAATTGGAATCAATATCAATGTTGTCATCTGGTACTTTATTCCAGCACTATTTGTGAAGGAGAAAAGATAACTTCTAGAAAGACTATCAATATGATCGGGAATATTGCTGAATTCCTTTGTTCCAAGAAAAGCAAGAGTTGCACCATTTGCAATGCTACTTACACCTAATGTTGCAATTAAAGGAGATATGTTTCTTTTGGCAATTAAATATGCATTTATAGCACCAAAACATAGACCTATTGCACTTGCAAATATATAGAAAAAAGCGATGCTATCTATATCAAATTTCAAAATCAATTTTATTGTTGAGTATGCTGAAATACATGCAATAGCAGGAAATGATACATCAATTCCTCCACTTATGATAATCACCATCTCCAATGCAGCAAAAATTAATGTTATCAGCATGGCTCTAGAAAGAGTTATGACTGTTGAGAAACTAAAAAATGCTGGATTAGCAAAGCCTATCAACAGGCACAGAACAACAATAGTATAAGCAACTATTGCTTCATTTGTTGTTGCAAAATTTTTAAATTTAATTTTATTCATTATTTTAAATCCTTTGTTGCATTCTTAATCATTTCAGAGATCTCACTTTCAGTGTAATCTTTCATCTGAAGAACTCCAGAGCTCTCACCATTGCTCATGATAATGAGCTTGTTGCAGTTATAATAAAGCTCACTCAAATCATCTGTGATTATTATCACTCCAACACCAGTTGCAGCCAATTCATGTAAAATTTTATGAATATCAAATTTAGATCCAATATCTACACCAACAGTTGGACCATTCAAAATTAATAATTTAGGATGAGTGTTCAACCATTTAGCGATTACCATTTTTTGAGCATTTCCACCTGATAGTGTTTTTATAGGGATCTCTGTAGAAGCTGCAACACAGCCAATATCTTCAATCCATTTGGCTGTAACTCTGTCTATTTTATTTCGATTGAGTTTTCCATTTTCCATATATTCTGAAAGAGAAGCAGCAACAGTATTGTCACTGATGCTTCTAGTCAGAAACAAACCTTGAGTCAACCTATCTTCAGGGACATATCCAATTCCGTACTTTACAGCATCTGAAATTGAGTTAATTTTTCTGTCTTCTCCATTTATAGAAATGGTTCCTTCTGTAGCGGGATTGATTCCAAAAAGGGCATCCCCTATCTCTCCACGTCCAGATCCAAGTAGACCAGTTATTCCTAATACATCTCCCTTATACAACGAAAAATCTACATTCTGAAAGTAACCAGTCAGGCCTAAGTTTGAAACCTTGCATATCTCTTGATCACTGGTTACAGGTTGATAAATTTCATCAACTATTTCCCTACCAGTCATGCAATTTACGAATCTCTTTCTGTCAAATTCTTCAATCAATCCAGTTGCTACATTCTGTCCGTTTCGTAATATTGTAAGACGATCTGCAATGTCATAGATCTCATCAAGCTTGTGATTTACTATCACAATTGCCATTCCTTTTTCTTTCAATTTTCTAAGGGTTTCATTTAAAAGATTGACCTCTCTTGCTGTAAGAGCTGTTGTAGGTTCATCAAGAATCAAGACTTTAGCATCATTAATAAGAGCTCGTGATATGGCCACCATCTGTTTATTTGATATAGATAATCGCTCTACCAATATATCTGGATCGATTTTTGCACCTACCATATCAAGTGCTTTTATTGACAGTTCTCTCGCCTTTTTCCAATTCATTTTCTTGTTATTTTCAACTAAATTCTTATTCATAGCTATATTTTCAGCTACTGATAAATTAGGGAAAACAGCAAAATCTTGATAAATCACCTGAACACCCATATGAATTGAATCAATAGGTGATAAATGGGTCTTCTCTTTATTACAAAAATATATCTTTCCATCTGTAGGTTCATGAGCTCCAGAAATTACTTTAATCAAAGTAGATTTACCGCATCCATTCTCGCCTGCCAAACAGTGAATTTCGCCTTTATTGATTGTTAGATCAACTCCTTTTAGAGCCTTAACACCATTGAAATATTTTTTAATTTTCTCCAAGCGAATAAGTTCTTCTGCCATTTGCATATACTCCATAAATCAAATTATAAGGGGAGTTTCCTCCCCTTATCCAATGTCTCTAATTCTTTTAGAAGTCGATTGCAGGATCGTTTACATTTTCTTTTGTAATATCAATCCAAGCCTGACCAGATAAAACCTTACCATTGAGAGTTAAATCATCATAACCAGCTACACCTAAGTCCAAACCGTTTTGAATAGGTTCACCATCTAATACTTTGATAGCCAATTCAATTAAAGCCTTACCAGCAAGAGCAGGATCCCAGAATGAACCCATTTCAATAGTTCCGTTTTCAATATATTTGCCTGATACTGATACTAGAGATGTACCAACAATAGCAATCTTACCTTGCAAACCAAGTTCTTCAACAGCAAGTGCAGCACCAGCTATATCAGGCATAGCAGATCCTTGAATTGCTTTGATGTTTGGATTGGCAGTTAAAGCTTCTTTGATTTTGTTGTAAGCAACACTTTGGTTATCAGCAGTTTCAATTTTGTCACCATACTGACTCATTTTAGGGAATTGTTCTTCCTGTAATTCTTTAGCAGCATCAACCCATTGTTTATGTGATTCTGAAGTTAAAGATCCAACAGTTAGAAGATATTCACCTTCTCCACCAGTCATCTCACCAATTTTCTCCATGAAGTGACGGCCATAATCAGCATTGTTGAATGCCTCTAAGTCATAATCAACATTTGTCATGGTAGAAGCTTCATGAGTTATAACAACAATGCCTGCTTCACGTGCTTTCTTCAATACAGGTTCCAATGCTTCTGTTGAGAAAGGAACTACACAGATTGCATCAACACCCTGTGCAATTAAATCTTCAATAGCTTGAGCTTGAAGAGCACCATCACCTTCTGATGGTCCTGTATAGAATGCATCAACGCCAGTTTCTTTTGCATATTCCTTTACTCCAACTTCCATTCTCTGGAACCATGAAATACTTGTTAGCTTAGGAACAACTGCAATGCGATAATCTTTTTCATTTGCATCACCTGATTTTTCACTTGAGCCCTGAGCAAAAGAGAAACTTGACACTGTTAATAATACAGTGAGCGCTAAAATAATAATTTTTTTCATAAAAAAATCCTCCAATTTGTTTACTAAACTTTTAACTATGTATTTAGTTTTTTGTTTATGAAAATATTATAGATAGCTAACTCAAAAACTGTCAATCAAATTTTTATTGCCATAAAAACAATATTTTTTTGAAATTATATTTATTTATGATATAAGTAATTATTTTACTAAACAAAATTATTTTCTTGTTTTTATAGATTATTTCTAAATTATCTTTACTAAATACATAAACTAAACAAAACTATTGACAACTAAACAATTCAGTGATTTAATTATATTAGAGTACAATCTAATTAAACAGGAATTATCAATGACAGTAAGGGAAATAGCAAAATTAGCAGGAGTGAGCCCAGCAACCGTATCCTTGGTTATTAACAACAAACCAGGAGTTGGTGATACCAAAAGAATGCAGGTCCAAAAGCTAATTAAAGAGCTGGGATACAGTGCAAAACAAAAAAGTGTGTCCTCGGATATAAAGAAAAATCTTCTATTCTTGAAAATAATAAAAATTGGTTTTTTAGTTGATCAGAACTCTGGTTTTATAAATAGAATAATGGATTCAATTCAAGAAGAATGCAATAAATGTGGTTACACCTTGCAGATATATAGCATATATGACAATTATGAAAAGCAACTTAAGGAGCTTGATTATTCACAGTATGATGGCATATTCCTTGTAGGCACAGAAATAAATGAAACAGATTACAAAGGATTGGATTATATCCAAAAACCTTATATTGTTTTGGACAACTCAATGCCTTTTTATGATTGCAACACCATCACAATGGATAACGAGTTGATGATCATAAACAACATAAAATATCTGAGCAGCACACAGGAGACTGATTTTGGTTATTTCAGATCAAGCTTCAACTCACAGAACTTTTTGGAAAGAAAGAAAGGTGTCAACATTGCTGTAAAGCGCTTCAATTTACAATTCAATGGCAAAAGAGAATTTATTATGGCACCAACTCTTAAAGATAGTTATGAAGGAATG
>JALNVT010000293.1 GCA_023231265.1 Sphaerochaetaceae bacterium | reverse complement strand
TATCTATAGCTTTATAGATCTGCTGTTTTGATACATCATCAAAATAAATAGTAGATGAACCAGGGAGGAATCTAGACCCATCAATGACTGTTTTTCTTATCACCTCTTTATTGCAAGTTCTATCACCATAAAGTGCAATTGGAATATTATAATTGACTTCATAATTTCCAATAAAATCTAAAACAACCACAAATTCTTTGTTGTAAAACTTTCTGAGTCCTCTACCTAACTGTTGAACAAAGATAATAGCACTCTGAGTTGGACGCAGTAAGATAATCTGATTTACTGATGGAATATCAACACCTTCATTGAACACATCAACAGTAAAAATATAATCCAGTTGAGGCTTTCTATCATCATCCTCTTCAAGTTTGGATATAGCTCGTGATCTAGATTCATCAGAATTTTGTCCACTCAAGGCTACAGTTCTGTACCCTCTGCTGTTAAATTTTTCTGAAAGCTTTCTCGCCTCATTTACACGACTGCAGAAAACAAGGCCTTTAACTCTATCACCAGAATACCCATAGTATTCCATCTTATCTATTATATTTTTTACCCTTTCATCATCATCTAAATGATTTATGGCTGTATTATCATCCAACAATTTATCATCAACATATATTTCAGAAACCCCAAAATAATGAAAAGGACACAGCAGATCTTGTTTCATTGCCATCTGCAAACTTATTCTCAAAGCTATGTTGTAATCAAATATAGATAACACTTCTTTTGCATCTGTTCTATTTGGAGTTGCTGTCATACCAAAAAGAAATTTTGGATTGAAATAACTGAGAATTGATTGATAGCTTTTTGCTGCAGATCTATGAGCCTCATCTATTATAATATAATCAAAAGCATCAGGACGAAAACGAGATTGAATCTCCTTATTGGCCATCATATTCATAGTTGCAAATAGATACTTCTTATCGAAGTTTTTCCTTGAACCAGAAAGAATTCCACTATCAATATCGTGACCAAGAATCTCCTTGAAGCTCTCTTGTGCTTGATTGAGAAGTTGTTCTCTATGTGCTAAAAATAGGAGTCTCTTGGGATTGTATTCTTTAACATCAAAAGCTGCCATGATTGTCTTACCACTACCCGTAGCAGAGATGAGGATGGCCTTATCCTTACCTTCAGTTCTAAGATCTCTCAAAGACTTCAATGCTTCCTGTTGCATTGTATTTGGAGTGAATACTTTTTTATCAAAGTCTATCTGTCTCTGAAGCTGTCGATTCTTCTGCTCTCGTTCATAAATATTGTAATAGTTAAAAAGCCATTCATCAGTAATCTCAGTTGCATCACTCCATAATTGTAGAAAACTCTCATCAATGGATTTTAACAGAGCGCCACTTTCATATCCTGAAAGTTTGACATTCCATTCTTGATTGGTAAAAAGAGCTTGGTTTGTTAAGTTTGAACTTCCAATAAAAAATGTACTTGTTGATGGATTTTTGAACATGTACCCTTTTATATGGAAGTTCGATTCATAAACTTTCACCTCAAGATTGTCAAATTTCCTCAATACATCCAACGCCCTAGGCTCTGAAAAATTTAAATAATTTGAAGTCAGAATTTTCCCTTTGATTCCCTTACGTTTCAATTTATCAAAGGTACCTAGAAGAGGATTGATTCCACCATATGTAATGAATGCTACGGAAAACCAAAAAGTACCACCTATTTCCGCAATATCATTCAACTCACTCTCAAGTTGAGAAAAAACCTTCATACCTTTAGAACTATCATTTACAATTAATGTAGGAGAAAACGAGGTACTGCTGTATACATCTCCATCTATCAACGCACTTTGCACTGACTCAGTTATTAACTTCTCTCCAATATCCATCTACAACTCCATAATAATTCATTTAGTTATCAGCTTAAAACATTGAAGATCGCTGATCAAGTTAAATTATTAAAATGTAAGTAAAAGACAAAAAAAATGGTGTAAGAATTAACTCACACCTATTTTCAAATCGTAATGTAAACCTATGCTTCTGGATTTTTCCAAAGTTTTTCTAAAGAATAGAAATCTCTAAGTTCAGCACTCATCAAATGAATTACTATTGAACCTGTATCAATCAATTCCCATCCATCACCTGCAGGTGTTTTATGACGGTCTGTTACTTCAAGACCTAAATCATTGAGTTCACCCCAAAGTTCATGTGCTACACCTCTTAAATGTGCTACAGAAGTCACTGTTGCAATGATCAATACATCTGCCCAAGAACATCTGCCCTCAACATCAATTACATTGACATCCTTACAATTCTGTTCTTCCAAATAGTGCTTCAGTACGTTTACATCTTCGCTTAACTGCTCAGTCATTGTTATCTCCTATCAGATAACGAGAGCACTTGTTTATACCAAAGAAAAAAGTGATCTCGATTATTTTCGTTTATATTATCGCCATCAATAAGATTGAAGCTATATGCCTTCTTATTAGCAATATGTTCTATAAATGGTTTTACATCAAATCCCAATGTTTTGGAATAGGTTGCAACCACATCGCTTTTCAATAGCATGGATTGGTAATCAATAGCACCTTGCCATATTGAAAAG
>JALNVT010000292.1 GCA_023231265.1 Sphaerochaetaceae bacterium | reverse complement strand
CTATTGAGAATGTTTGGCCCTAGTTACAATAATCATGATTGCTATCACCGCTAGAAAGAGACCAAATAAAAATTAGCAAACATAATATTTTCATTTCTTGGAAACAACCACAGATCATAAACAACATTGAAAGTCAAAGATAATATCGAACAGATTATGAAATATCGTCTTATATTCTTAAGAAAGTAATTCCATTGATTCTCGTTCATTTTTATAAAATTAAGATTTATACCATTCTGACTTACAAATCTTGAATGGTTTTCATAGTAAGAAGGATTGTATCCTTCAAACAAATAGCCTGAAACAAATAATATTGCGGGAATAAAAAATAAGTAAAAAAACAACATATCTTGCTCCTAAAATCAATAAACTCTATTTTAGAAGTATGAAAAACAAGACCACATCATAAGTAATCATACTTTCTAAATTCCATTATTGTTCTAAATGAATTTTACCACTTTTTCACTCACAAATCAGTCAAATACGAGACAGAGAAATAATGATTGAATTAATCATCAAAAGTATAACCACTGCTGCCCTTCTGCGAAAAAAAAGAGAGCCAAAAGACTCTCTTCATGATGTATATATTATTTACACAATAGTGCAATTACTTACCAATCTCATCCTTGATTGATGAAGTCTCTGGAATAACCAAAACTTTTACATGTTTCTTTTTATCTGGACCTGTTAATGTACCAAAGCCTTGTTCAACAATATCTTCTAAAGCAATTTTCTTTGTGATCAAACCTGTTGTATCCAGAACTCCGTCACCTATTAACTTGATAACTTCTTCGAAGTCATTACCATTATAACAGATTGTTCCAACAACGTTCTTTTCTGTAACTACCAAATCGTTAAGATTTACTTCGATGTTGTGTTCCCAAATACTTGTAATAACTACAGTACCTTGGTTTTTAATGCTTCTTACCAATAGGTCATAACACTGCTGAGAACCAGTTGTTTCAAAAGCAACATCTGCCATCTTTCCACCTGTTAGTTTGCTTATTTCAGCTACTGCATCACATTCATTAGGATCAATTACTGTTGCACCTTCAGCTTTTGCATATTCCTGTCTAACAGACTTTCTTTGAATTACATAGATCTCTCCAGCACCCATTGCTTTCAAACATTTAATTGTTGAAAGACCAATTGTACCAGCACCTGATACTATAGCAGACATACCTTTTTCAAATTTCCCTTTTCTTAAAGAGTGATATGCTACTGTGATTGGTTCAACTAGAGCACCATCTTCAAATGACATTGTAGAAGGAATCTTATGAATCATGTTAGCTTTAAATTTTGTCTGATCAGCAAATGCGCCATCACCATTTAGTCCCTGGAAACCTACACTATCACAAGTGTTGTAATATCCTTCTTTACAAGGATTACAAGTACCACAGTACAGAAGAGGTTCTACAACAACTCTATCACCAGGTTTAACATTTGTTACATCCTTACCAACACTGTTGATAATTCCTGAATATTCATGACCCATTGTCAATGGTGCCTTTCTGTGAGATACAGGATGTTCCTCATCTACTGACATCAATGCACCAGTCTGGAAGCCGTGTAAATCTGAACCACAGATTCCACAACCTTGTACGTCAATCAATACTTCATCATTCTTTATCTCTGGTGTTTCCATGTCAACGACTCTGACATCTTTATTTCCAAACCATCTTGCTGCTTTCATAGTTATGCTCCTATTTGAATTATTCAACAATTCTGAATTTTTATATTTCTACTTCTATTTATTTACGATAATAATGTGATAAGTTAAAAATTTCAATATTTATTAGATAATTATTTATTTATAGATATTATTCACCTTATGTTTTTTTCATAAAGACAATGAGATTTAAGAGGTAATTCTTTTTATAGGAAAGAATTAAAAATTACAAATTTATTATATATATATAACAGATAAAATCATTTTTTAACAATACAAGCTGTTATATTTTGCTAATTTTTGAGTACATATGCATGCTAAAAAGATTTTTCCCAACAATAAAATGTTCCAAATTTTATCGATAATATGTATCAGAAAGCTTTCATGCTATTAAAATCAAATATTCATTCAATATGAATCTTTACAGTATGACTTTTCATTCACTGTACTCTCCATATTCACATCCAAGATTCTTTACATCAATATCATCCAGTAGGACATATTTTTTTTTATCTCTTTTGTAGAGAACAATGTTTCCATATCCATTGCCACCATTTAGAAGATGGTTGTGCCTTTTAGAGCCATCAGGGGCTTCATAATTGATCAAAATCATATCATCTATTTTGCATCTAAGATGCGCTTCAATCTTTCCATCTCTTGAGCTCTGATCAATATTCCATACCATCTCATCACCAACTTTCCTGCATTCAAATTTGGTATGTGAGTTGCTCCAGAATTTTGAAAAATTGAATTCAAATTCTAAGCCTTCATAGTAGAAAGCAGACAGAAGTTTCCTTTTCAGAGGTATCATAAAGACTTTTGGGCAGCCACCTCCTATATCAAAAACACTGTGTTCTAATTTTTTATTTGTTATGTTGCTTTTCAAATTATTT
>JALNVT010000291.1 GCA_023231265.1 Sphaerochaetaceae bacterium | reverse complement strand
AGTTTGGATATAGTCTCGATTGTAATTGCTTTGATAGTAACTGCAGTCATTATTTTCAATGTCATCAATGAAAATAAAAAGAAAAAACAATACGGTTTTGAAGCAGAGCAGTTGTGGGAAGAGATAATTACAAATGGTGTCATCATAGCACTTCTATGGTATGTGATGCTCAAGTTTGCTTCATACAAAGGTATTCCAAATGTAATGGTATTGACTGTAGTTGTTATAATTTTCTATCAATTCCTTACACAAAAAACTGTATATGGTCGTAATATATATGCTTTGGGTGGAAACAGAAAAGCCGCACAGTTATCTGGTGTCAATACTAAAAGAGTGTTCTTCTGGGTATATGCCAATATGGGACTTTTAAGTGGTCTTGCTGGTATTGTATTATCTGCTCGTAATGCTTCTGCAACACCAAAGGCTGGTGATGGATTTGAAATGGATGCAATTGCTGCCTGTTATATTGGTGGTGCTGCTGTTGCAGGTGGATCTGGTACAATAATTGGTGCAGTTGTAGGTGCTTTCATTATGGGTATATTGAACAATGGTATGTCACTTTGTGGAATGTCCACAGATATACAGAAGATTGTTAAAGGACTTGTACTGTTGGGCGCTGTAACCATAGATCTGATTTCAAAACAGAAGAAAAAATAATTTTATTTAAATCGGTGAAAAATAGAAACAGATAGATTTCTTTGAAGAATTCTATCTGTTTCTATCTATAATTATTAATTGATTAAAATTCAATATTTTGCTCAATATTACATATTGACTCATATAATGACTTAATTATTGATGTAAGTATTATCGAGCATAGAATATTAGAAATGAATTCAAGTAAAGATGTAGCAGATAGAGCAGATGCATCACCTGCAAGTGTTTCATACTGTATCAACCAAAATGTATATGTGAGCAAATAGGCTTGAGAACAAATTCAAAAGACAATTGATGAGCTCAACTACGTTCCCAATGAAATAGCTAGATTTTTAAGAATTAATGCCAACAAATAATTTGTATTATTTTGTAATGATATTCGAATGCTGCAAGAACCATGTTGATATATGGAGATGATCCAACGAAGAAAAATTCTTAACCTGGATTGCTTCATTTGATTGTAATTCTCTGAGACATTCTGTTGATGATATCTATAGCTAAATTCATTTATCCTATCAAAAAAAAACGGATAAAAAGATAAAAATCTCTGCATTGGGAGGTGTGATGATCAAAAAACTGTTTCTATGTAATTTTAAGACTATGGCAATGAATTTTGGTTTTGCCAGAAGTTTTTTGATAATTATTAATTCAATTTCAATAAAAGTGATTTTTATCATAAATATATAAAATTTAGATATTAGTATTGACATAAGTTTGAATTTGAATTATTATTTGAATATAAATTAAGTAAGTACGATTGTTTTGATAAGGTAACGATACAAAACCAGTATCAATACATTTATCTCTAGAATTTAAATGGTAACGCAGTAACTGCTACTGATGCCATACATAAAACTAAAAGATAAAAACACAGTCATAAACGGATAAAATCCAGAAACAATCATACAGTTTTTCATTCTATTACCAATCCAGTGAAAATTAAAATAAGATTATAAGAACTCTTATGAAACAGATAAGTTGTTTTTCTTGCTATAGTAAAAATTACAAGAAAAAATAATTTGGAAACAAAAGAAAATAACTGGAACTTTTAATACGATTAAATTTTATTAATAAAATTGCACCTTTTATGTTTTATGAAACAATGAACGGTTTGTGAATTATTTAACAGCATAATTTCTAAGATAGAACTTTTTAAGAAGAAATCTTTATGGAATATTAAAATAAAGATATACCTAGCAGTAAAAACCATACTGGCTAAGTGTAAATCGTTGAAGAAGAATGATATAGAATTTAGATGAAAGATTTTTATAAACACAAAAAGAAAGCTTGATAGTTTTGATAACGATTTAACTTTGATATAAAACACCAACTGGAATATTCAATGGAGTATTGTGGTTTGCAAATTATAAAACAGCATAATTTCATGGGTAGAACTGAAAAGAAGATACCGTATGTGATATGAGAGTAAAGTTACATATACAGAAGGCAGTATAACCTTAAATAGGGGACCTGCTGAATGTAAATCGTGAGAGACTATCGATGATAAAACTTAAATTGAAGATCTTAAGATGATGCACAAAAAGAGATCTCAGCAATTCTGATTACTGTTTAGCTTTGATATAAAATAACGACTTGAATGTCCAATGGGACTTCATGGTTGGCAAATTATAAAATAGGATATATTCATGGGTTGAACTGAAAAGAAGATACCGTATGAGTTATGAAAGTTAAGTTAAATGTTCTTGTTGATGTACAGCTAAAATTTGGTTGTGCATACAAGAAACTACAGTATTAAGAGTTTGATTATAAATAATAGAAAACTAAAACTTTCAACGGAAAAATACAAAATACTTTAAAACTAACTCATTAATTTGAGACAAAAAAAGCTGCAATTTCAAAATCTGAATTGCAGCTTTTTTTCTGATCATATTTTACTTTCAATGTTTGAATTACGCT
>JALNVT010000290.1 GCA_023231265.1 Sphaerochaetaceae bacterium | reverse complement strand
TAAATCAAAAATAGCGTCCATGCAGAGAATATAACACAAAATCGAAAGATTGTGCAGGGTAGATAATCTGCATTTACGATATATTTCTGACTTCTGTTATAATATTTTGTAATGGTTTTTTTTCCCAAAAGATACCGATATGTGTAAATTTACATTAAATATATTCGTATCGATAAAAAAAGCTTTACTTATCTAGAAAAAGCGTTATCATAGATATGAAATTAATTAGGTAGCATTATATATACCTGTTTTTGATTTCCAATATATTAAACTTAAAGGAGCTCAACATGGGCGTAAATAGTTTTTCAATTCCTCGTCAGATTTTTTATGGCGAAAATGCATTATCAGAATTAGGTAACTTAAAAGGCAAAAAGGCAGCTATAGTTACAGGTGGCCATTCAATGAAAAAGTTTGGTTTTTTAGACAAGGCTGTAGAATTACTAAAGAATGCAAGTATCGAATCTATTATTATTGATGGTGTAGAACCTAATCCTTCAGTTAATACTGTTCTATCAGGTGCTAAAAAGATGGAAGAGTTCAATCCAGATTGGATTGTTGCAATTGGTGGTGGTAGTGCACTTGACGCTGCTAAAGTAATGTGGTGTTTCTACGAACATCCTTCTTTGAAGTTTGAAGATATAATTGCAGTTGGTTCAATGCCAGCTCTAAGAAATAAAGCTAAATTTATTGCTATTCCTTCAACTAGTGGTACAGCTTCAGAAATTACAGCATTCTCTGTAATTACAGATCCTGAAAATCACATCAAATACCCTCTAGTTTCTGGCGAAATGGTTCCAGATATTGCTATCTTAGATCCAGAAATACCAAGCAAGATGCCAGCTCATATTACAGCTAACACTGGTATGGATGTTATGTGTCATGCTTTAGAAGCTTTGGTTTCAATCGCAAGAACAAACTTAACAGAACCTTATGCAGTAAGAGCAATTGAACTTGTTAAAGAAAACTTGCCAGTAGCTTATGCTGAACCAAATAATCTTAAAGCAAGAGAAAACATGCATGAAGCTTCATGTCTAGCAGGTATGGCATTTACAAATGCTTCTCTAGGTTTGGTTCACTCATTAGCTCATAAGATTGGTGGTGAATTTGGTGTAACTCACGGACTAGCAAACGCTATTCTATTACCTTATGTAATTGCTTACAACAAACAGTTCACAGATCGTTATACTTACATTGAAGCATTGTTAGGTGTTGAAGATATTGCTGAAGTTGTTAGAGAATTGAACAAGAGCATGAACATTCCTACATGTTTCAAAGATTGTAAAGAAGTTGACTTCAACGAAGCTAAATTCAAAGAAGTTATTGACAGAATGTCTAAGAACGCTTTCGGTGATCCTTGTACTTTAACAAACCCTGGTGACCCATGTGTTGCTGATGTTAAGATGATTTACACAGCTGCTTACTACGGTACAGATATTGTTAAAAGATAATAAAGCTCACTATAATTTATAACTATAGATATTGGCCTTCAACTTATGTTGAGGGCCTTTAGTTTTTCATACCACTTGTTTCTATGGATGAGAGAGCTCTGGAGAGTTTTAGATGAGATATTGCGTACAGCAGTTCTTTAATCGATAAACAGCTTTCAATAAATGTCGTATCTCTTTGATTTGAAATATTGCATCAGACACAAATAAATGGCTGGAGGGATGTTTTTGAGCAGTATGTTATAACTGTTGTAC
Organism: Sphaerochaetaceae bacterium; assembly: GCA_023231265.1. Lineage (GTDB taxonomy): Bacteria > Spirochaetota > Spirochaetia > Sphaerochaetales > Sphaerochaetaceae > Pleomorphochaeta. The sequence continues at coordinate 882 of JALNVT010000290.1, read as the reverse complement.
TTCATGTCTTTTGAATTCGTTTATCAGCGTTATTTGAATGGAGTTAGAAAGACCACACGAGTTTTGAATCAGTGTGGTCCTTTTGAAATACAACAACTCATTTTTAATCTAAGTAAGGATGTCCTGTGAGCTCCTCTACAATCTCACGATTCTCATCACTTATATCTCTCTTCAATCCACCATCCTTCATCCTGCTTATTTCATCTGTTGCAACTTTGAATGTTGAAGGAGTGACTTTATATTTGAAGCTCATTATTATTCCTCCAATCATCAGAATGAGAGGAACAAATGTGAAAGCAACTCTGATTGCCATCACGGCTGTATCGCTTTGAAATGTCAGAGATCCATCAAAGCCAAAAGCTGCAAGAGATAGACCAAACAACCATAGAACAACCGCTTGAATCAGCTTTCTTATCAAGGTGAACATACCAGCAACTGCACCAGATCTATCTCTTCCATGGCAGAGTATCTCAACATCACATGATTCAGGAAGCATTGCCCATGGCATTGAGATTATTGCGGAGAATCCAACTCCCATCACAATGCATAGAATGTAGATCACATAGTTGGGAGTTTGAGGTGTGAGAACGAAGAAGAATGCAAGCATAACTGCAACAACTATTATTGCACCTATTCTGTATGTCTTTCCCTTGCCAATTATGTTGGCAATGTGCATGTAGAACGCAAGAGCACACAGCTGTGACAACAGGAATATTCCAAGATAGAAGTAGAACTTTTCAGGTCTTCCAATGTAGTAGGTTGTGTAATAGATGAATGAAGCTGAGAGTATATCCATTGCGACGTATGCAAGCAGATACATTGCAATGTGAATTCTGAAAGTTTTGTTCTCAAGCAAGCTCTTGAGCTGCTTGAAGTTCTCCT
>JALNVT010000289.1 GCA_023231265.1 Sphaerochaetaceae bacterium | reverse complement strand
CATTGAAGAAACTCATTATTATGGTTCTTATAGAAGGATACAAAAACACTGCAACATAACATAACAATGCAGGAGCCAAGAAGGTAATTATCATGGTTCTGTTTTTCTTTTTCATACAAGCTCTCCTTACTTTATACGATTTTGTGGCCCCATAAATTTTTATGGGACCAAGAAATTAAATCTTATTATTTCTGCATGTTGCTATAGAACTCTTGAGGAGTGATAGAACCTGTAATTAATTTTGCTAAATTTTCTTTTATCTTAACATTGATTTCAGGATTTGATTCCATTCCAACTGCCCAAGGCATACGTGTTGTTGTTGAATTCAATACCATCTTTGCTTCTTTCAACTGTTCTGGCCATTGACTGTCATTTGCCATTGGTACACCAATTGAATAATCTGCTAATTTTTCATCCCACTCTCCTGTGGTCAAGAATGTGATGAGTTGGAATGCTTCATCAGCAACTTCTGAATCTTTGTTTATACCAAAGCACTGTGCACCATAGTTATTTGCAGTATTTGGACAGATGCTCTCATCATAAGCAGGATAAGCAAATGATCCCCACTTCATATCAGGAGCATTCCCTTTGATTTCATTTGGAAGCCATGTTCCATCTAAGTACATAGCACATGTTCCTTTTGCCATTTCTTCAACTTGGCCTGCTGGGAAGATGTTTGATGCAGCTTTGCGGCTCATATAACCTTTCTTTGAGAAATCACTCCAGATTTCAGCAAACTTCAAAACACCAGGATTTGAAAAATCATTATCCTCAACCATCTTCAATGTTTCAACAACACCAATTATTCTTGACATGTTATAACCAAAGAATGCAGCCATATAAGCATCATCAACAGTGATTCCACTAACTCCGATTGCTTTTAACTTTTTGAAAGCTTCTTCCATTTCATCAAATGTTTCAGGTGTTTCAGCAATTCCTGCTTTTTCAAACAATGTTTTATTGTACATAACGATGAACATCGAAGGTTGATAAGGAATCTCATGAATCTCGCCATTACCAATCTCTCTTACAAGTTTGATCAATGTTTGGTTCAGAACACTCTCATATGCCTTACCATCTGTTGTTGGATAGGTCTTGCTCATGTAAGGTTCAAGATTCAATAAATAATTGCCCCATGTATTTCCAACTCTTTCAATATCCTCATCAAACATATCAATTTTCTCACTAGCATCCAATGCAGGTTGCAGAGTCTTTCTGATCTCACGACCATTATAAACTACTTCAACTTCAATACCAGTTTGAACTGTGAAATCCTCAACAGCTGTAAATCATATTTCCTAGCTCAACACAATCTATAATGAATTGTTTTGACCTAAATTCAATTATTTACAAATAAACAAGCAAAGGCGCTGAAAGTTTTAACTGTCAGCGCCTTTGCTTGTGTGCTCACGATAGTTTTAAAATTGTGAATCAGTCAATAACTTTTCTAATAAATTGCACTATTATGCAAGAAAAGATATATATAGTACAAATCAGAGCCACAATAAAGCACAATTTGCATATTTTAAACTCAACTGTATTCTTATTCTCAATACTCATAAACAAGTATAGAAGTACAAAAAAATGGTGCAATATACAATTTTCTAGGTTATAGTATGGTATGCAAAAAGAAATTTCAGGGTTCACACCTACAGAACTACCCTCCATCTTGAACATAGAGGCAGTGGTAACAATTCATTACTTCGAATATCCCAAAACATTTATTTTTGAAGGCGAGAGCCACGATTTTTGGGAATTTTTATATGTTGATAAAGGAGAGGTCTCCGTTTTCAGCAGCAATCAAGAGAGAACTTTAAAGCAGGGACAGATTATATTTCACAGGCCAAATGAATTTCACAATGTTGTCTGCAATGGTGTCATTTCCCCCAATATTGTTGTGGTATCATTTGTCTGCAAAAGTGAAGAGTTGAATAATTTGGGTGGCAATATCTTGAATGTATGCAACAAAGCAAAAAATATGCTCAGTACAATTATTGATGAAGCTAGAATTGCTTTCTCCACGGATCTAGCTGATCCTTATTTTAAAAAATTGACAAAGAACAAAGATTGCTCACCACAATCTTTGGCCCTGATAAAGAGCTCTCTTGAGAGTTTTCTAATTTCCATAATAAAACAAGAAAGTGGTGAGAATGCATTCTATTCATCTAGCATTCATATAAAAGAGAACAAGAGCAGAGTTGATAACATAATTTCATATCTAAATGATAATGTTGAGAACAACCTGACTCTTGATGATATCTGCACAACATGTATGATAAGCAAATCTTTGATTCAAAAGATATTCAAAGAGCAGAAAGGTTGGAGTGTGATGGAGTATTATTACCGCCTTAAAATAGAGAGGGCAAAACTTCTGATACAATCAGGTAGCATGAATTTCTCCGAGATTGCTGAGCAGCTTGGATATTCAACCATTCACTACTTCTCAAGACAATTTAAAAAAATTGTTGGTATGAGTGCCAGCGAGTACTCCAAATCAATCGCCTCATATTCCAAATAGTTCTTTTGTACAAACTTTTTACCATTTATGGTAAATACTTTGACTCTGCGTCAATCTAACATTTTATTTAAAAAGAAGGACTGATG
>JALNVT010000082.1 GCA_023231265.1 Sphaerochaetaceae bacterium | reverse complement strand
TTTTTTTACATACAATTATTATCTATCTCGTACCGGTATTAAGTCAAGATAAAAAGGGGACAAACAGTTTTTTATGCATCTTTATATGATAACTATTGCAACCATAGGTTGAGAATATCTAAAATGGGTCAAAATATAACTTTTTTATTAATAAATATACTTTTAAAATTGATTGTCTCCTTCACTAAAATTGCAATTAAAAAAGCAGATAAATAGCAATCGGATTCATTCTAGAGACAGTTATAGATACTGTTATTTTCATTACTGATGAAGAAATTTGGAGCAAAAAAAAGAAGACCTAAATCTTTTATAGAGAGATAGATCTTCTGTATATACATGAAATTTGTTTTTTATTTAAGCACCAAGATAAGCTTCTTGTACCTGTTTACTTGTCAACAATTCTTCTGAGGAACCAGATAGAACAATTCTACCATTCTCCATTACATATCCTTCTGTAGAAGCTTTCAATGCCATTTTAGCATTCTGTTCTACAAGGAAAACTGTAATTTTTTCAGTTTTATTGATATAAGCAATCTTGTCAAAGATATCCTGAACAACTAAAGGAGCAAGACCCAATCCAGGTTCATCCAATAGAAGTAGATTAGGAGAGCTCATCAGAGCTCTAGCAATAGCCATCATCTGCTGTTCACCACCAGATAAAGATCTTGTCTTCTGATTGCGTCGTTCACCTAGAATTGGAAAGAATTCAAACATCTCTTCTTTCTTCTGTCGTATGATAGCATCATCACGAACAAGGAAAGCTCCCATATCTAAATTTTCTTCAACACTCATATCAGCAAAAACGTGACGTCCTTCAGGAACGAGTGAAATACCAAGTTTTGCAATATTTTCAGTACTTATACTCTTTCTTACATTGTTGGTTGCTAGAATGCTATCACTGTATGATATAGAACCATCAATTAGAGGTTCCAATCCTACAATAGCTTTCAATAGAGTAGATTTACCAGCACCATTGGCACCGATAAGGCTAACAATATCACCTTTATTAACTTTCATGCTAACATTTTTCAGAGCTTTAATAGCACCATAGTTAACACTTATATCTTCAATTTTTAATAGTTCTGCCATTTTATTCTTCATCCTTTCCAAGATAAGCTTCAATAACTAAAGGATTATTCTTGATTTCGTGTGGTGTTCCTTGAGCAATCATCTGACCATAGTTCAATACCGTGATGTTATCACAGATATTCATAACCAATTTCATATCATGTTCAATCAAAACAACAGATACTCCAGTATCTCTTATCCTACGAATTGTTGCCATCAAATGGTCTGTTTCTTGTGGATTCATACCAGCAGCAGGTTCATCAAGGAAAAGAATTGTAGGAGAACTTGCAAGTGCTCTTGCAATCTCAAGTTCTCTTTGGTGACCATAAGGTAAGTTCTTAGCAAGTTCCTGTGACAAATCTGCAATATCGAAAAATTCGAGAAGTTTCATTGCATGTTCATACATCTCTTCTTCTTCATCTTTCATTTTGAAATAAGATCTGAACACATTCTTAAATCTACCTGTTTTATGATCAGGATTTCCTGTCATATAGTGACCACCAATCATAACATTCTCAAGTACACTCATGTCTGAAAATAATCTGATGTTCTGGAAAGTTCTGGACATTCCAAGTCTAGACAACTTATGGGAGTTAAATCCAGTAATATCATTACCTTCAAAATAAACCTTACCAGAGGTTGGAACATCAAGACCTGTCATATTGTTGAACAGTGTTGTCTTACCAGCACCATTTGGTCCAATAAGACCTGTGATCATTCCTTTTTGAGCTTCAAATGAAACTTCGTTTACGGCAATAACACCGCCATAAGCTCTTGTTAATTCTTTAGTCTCAAGCAAGTTCATCTGCTGCCTCCATTTTTACTCTGTTTTTACCTACCATGTAACTTCTAGTTCCAATGATACCTTGAGGTCTCCATATCATCATACATACAAGAATCAAACCAAATAAAATCTGTTTGAACTGTGCAGGAATGACACTTGATAAACCAACAAGTTGAGGGAAATAACTTATCAACTGAATGATAAATGTACCTAGAATAACAGCAGCAAAGTTTCCCATACCACCAAGAACAACCATACACAATACCAATACTGATACCATAAATGTATATGATGCAGGAGTAACGGATAATGAATAAACAGTCTGCAAGCTACCAGCTACACCAGCTGCAGCAGCCCCAATTGCAAATGCCCATACTTTATATTTAGTTGTGTTGATACCCATTGCTTCAGCAGCAATTTCATCATCACGAATAGCCTGTAATGCTCTTCCCATTCTAGATCTACCAAGTCTTTCGAACATTATGTAGAATACCAAAACGAAGATCCAAACCATAACCAAGAAAGCTATTTTCTTATATGGATTGATTGTGAAGCCAAAAAACTTAACCATTGGGATTCTTTGAATACCCATTGGACCACCTGTAAGACTGTCCCAGTTATTTAAAACGTTTCTTACTATCTCACCAAACCCTAGAGTTGCGATTGCAAGGTAATCACCTTTCAATCTCAAAGTAGGTAGACCGATTAAAATACCAAAGACAGCCGCCATCATTGCTGATAGAGGAATTGTTGCCCAGAAACTAAAACCATATCTAGTTGTCAAAATAGCAGTTACATATGAACCGATTGCAAAGAAACCGGCCTGGCATAAACTCAACATACCAGTGTAACCTGTCATCAAGTTCTGTCCCATAGACATCAATGAATAGATGCCTGTATAAATCAAAATTAATAAAAAGAAATTAAACATACTATACTTTCTCCTTTACTGCTTTTCCAAGTAATCCTTCTGGTTTTAATAGAAGAACAAGAATCAATATAGCGAATGAAATTGTATCTTTCATTGCTGTTGGAATCCCAAATATTGCAACACCAAATGTCTCAAGTAGTCCAAGAAGGATACCACCTAACATAGCGCCACCAATATTACCGATACCACCTACTACAGCGGCAACGAAAGCTTTAAGTCCGAGCATCATACCCATAGATGGATAAACCTTATAATCAAGAGCAATCAACATACCACCGGAAGCTGCTAATGCAGAACCAATAGCAAATGTCATACTGATAACTTGGTTAACATTGATACCCATAAGTCTGGAAGTATCTTGATCCAAACTTACAGCTCTCATAGCTTTACCCATTCTAGTTTTGTTAACAAATAATATTAAAGATACCATCATTATGAGTGATACAATCAAAACCATTACTTGGTGAGGTGTTATTACAACACCTTTAATATTGAAGGGAGTATTATCAAAAGGATAGTTTAATTTTCTACTTTGTGTTCCCCAAATCCATGCTGCTGAGTTTGAGAGGATAAATGATACACCAATAGCTGATAGTAAAGGTGCCAATCTGTTTGCCTTTCTTAAAGGTCTATATGCTATTCTTTCTGTTGCAACACCAAGTCCAGCAGTTACAACCATTGAAATTAACATAGCTATGAAAAATGATATGAAAGTCCATGTTCCAAGAGGAGCGTTTCCCCTAAGTGCATCAAAACAAAACAAGCCTATATATGCACCAAACATTAGAATATCACCATGTGCAAAGTTGATGAACTTCAAGATACCATATACCATTGTATAACCCAATGCTATCAATGCGTATATACCACCTAAAGTAAGACCATTCATCAAATGTTGGAAAAATTCTGAAACTGAAACCACAGTTGATCTCCCTATTTAAGTATTTACTTTTTATGCCTGCAATGGCAGAGAACAAATAATCAATTTAATTGATAATTTTCGTCATGCTCTATTTTAAAATTTAAAAATAGAAAATTTTTATAATATCAAAGCCGGCAAATCTCTTCACCGGCTAAGAATTCTTTTAAAAGTTAATTACTACTCAACTTTAGAAAGCTTACCGTCTACTACTGCGAAAGCACCAATGTAAACAGGAGTTGTTCCTTCTACCTTATATACTCCCTGGTTAGCAATTAAGTCACCATTAGGGGCAAAGTTAACAATACCACTTGCTCCTTTAAAATCTTTTGTCTTTGCAATTTCATCGCGAAGAGCCTGTCTTGAATCATCACCGTTTGCAACAGCTCTTGTTAAAGCCTGAAGCATTACGTTTGTTGCATCATATGCGTTTGTTGCGAATGAATCAGGAGCGATACCGAAATGTTCTGTATAGTCTTTAGCAAATTCTGTATAAAGATCACTTTTTTCAACCTGTGCAGGTGCTACATAAACAACACCATCAGTGAAGTTACCAGCTAAGTTATAAATTTCAGGATCGGAGAATCCATCACATGAAAGGAATGGAGCGTCAACACCAAGCTGTGAAGCCTGTTCTAGAATCTGAGCCATTTCAACTGTGTAGTTAGGAATATAAATTGCATCAGCGTTAACCTGTTTAATTTTTGTTAACTGAGTCTTGAAATCTTTATCTCCAACCATGAATGATTCTGCATCAATTATTGTACCACCTAGTGATTCAAATGTAGCAGACATACTCTCATATAAGCCCTGTGAGTAGTCATTCTTTGCATAAAGAACAGCTAAGTTTCTATAGCCAAGAACTTCGTAGAAGTAATGACCTGCAACTTCACCCTGTAAACCATCAGATACAACTGTTCTGAAAACCATGTCACCAATATTTGTTAAATCAGAAAATGTAGCAGAACCTGTGATTAGAGGAATACCTTCATTTTGAACACGATCACCTACAGCAATTGTTGTTGATGTGAAAACAGGACCAATAAGACCTGAAATTTTATCTGTATTAGCTAATTTTTCAATAGCTGATAGACCTTTTTCTACTGTACCTTCACTGTCTTCTGCAATGATCTCAACAGGGATACCATTGATACCACCTGCAGCATTGAAATGTTCAGCTGCAAGATAAGCAGCGTCTCTAGACATAGTACCATAATTGGCATTATCACCAGTTAGAGGTCCGATGAAACCTAGTTTGTAAGAGCTTTTCTCTTCTTTATCACCACCAGCAAATGCCATAGCAGAAGCAATCAATGCAACAACTAAAACTAAAAATGTGCGTTTTTTCATAATTTATTTTATGCCAAATTCCCTTTGACATTCTCCCGTTAGTATTAAACTAATTAAAATAAGTACGTCGTTTAAAAATTATTTAAAATTAGTTTTATACTATATACAATAATTTGCATGAATATTCAACTTATTTTCATATAAGTTATCCAAATTATCAAAAAAGTTATAATTTTCTCTATTCTATACTTAACATATGTTATTTTGTAGCAAAAAAAGTGTATATGGTATTTTTTATTATCTGCATCAATAATATTTTTAAAACTTTTTATATTGCTTTTTTTACGAATAATTTTTCAAAAGAAATAAATTAGATTCATTTGGCAGAATAAACATTTCTTAGTGAATATATATATAAAGTGGAAATATAAAGGTTTATTTTAATTGTAACATCACTTTTAGACTAATATTTTATACTTAATATCAATTCCATTCACTATAGAATTGTTTCAGATAATCTTTCATAAATTCATTTCGTTGGATTGCGAGCTCTTTTCCTTTTTGAGTGTTCATGGTATCACCTAATTTCAATAACTTGTCATAAAAATGAGCAATAGTGGAATCTTTTTCATTGCTATCAGGATTGTATATAGGTCTGTTATGATTTCCACCATAGGCAAAAGTTCTTGCAATTCCAATTGCTCCAATTGCATCTAGCCTATCAGCATCTTGAACAATCTGGCCTTCCACATCCATGAGTGATGGATCTATATTCTTGGAGAAAGATAGCTTTGAAATATTGCTGCATATTACATCAATTTTCTCACTATCTACTCCTTCTGTATTGAGGAATGCTCTAGCATTATCTAGGTTCTTGCAAGTTTTTGGAGATAGTTTGTGATCATCAACATCATGAAGCAAGGCAATCAAAGCACATCTGTCCTTATTGCATTCAACAGTATCTGATATTATCAAAGTCTGTTTGTACACACGCATTGTATGATGAAAATCATGGCCACTGAAGTCATCGGCAAACAGGTTCTTCACATATTCAATAGCTCTTTTTACAATCTCTTTCTCCATATTATTTCTGTATCCCCTCACCAATAAAAGATTCTAATACAATCAGTAGATATCAAATCTATTTTTTATACGGTTAGATTATAGCGGAATTCAATTTAAATTAGAATTATAAGGAAAATTAAATATTGAATATATAGATGTTGATTTTAAGTTATTATCGTATATAATGTGTACCTATTTACAGAAACGAAGGAGCTGAAAATTACTATGAATTATGAAGAAGAGAGAAAGGATTCTTTCTCAAGCAAGTATGGATTTATCTTGGCCTGTATAGGATCTGCAGTAGGAATGGGCAACATATGGTTGTTCCCAACAAGAGTATCAGCATATGGCGGTGGTTCTTTTTTGATTCCTTACTTCATCTTTGTTATCATTCTTGGTTTCAGCGGAACAATTGGAGAGATGGCTTTTGGACGTGCATCAAGAAAAGGACCAATGGGTGCTTTTAGATATGCCTGTGAAGAAAGCGGTAGAAATGGAAATATTGGAGAGGCAGTAGGTTCAATTCCTGTACTTGGCTCATTAAGTTTGGCAATTGGGTATACAGTTGTTGTAGGTTGGATCTTAAAATATGTTGTACAATCTCTTTCAGGTTCTCTTCTATCCAGTCCAGATATTGAATCACTAGGAGGATTGTTCTCAAGAACTGCCACCACATCAGGAAACAATTTTTACCAAATCTTGGCAGTAGTCATTGTTGCAATTATTGTGATATTTGGAATTGGTAAGGGTATTGAGAAAGCCAATAAAATTATGATGCCTCTGTTCTTTGTAATGTTCATCTGCTTGGCTATATATATAAGTTTCCAACCTGGAGCAAAAGAAGGATACAGATACATGTTCACAATAGATCCTGCTGCAATCAAAAATCCTCTCACATGGGTATATGCATTAGGACAGGCTTTCTTCTCTCTATCACTTGCTGGAAACGGGACTTTGATATACGGAACATACCTATCGGATAAAGAAGATATTCTGGACTCAGCTTGGAAAGTGGCATTGTTTGATACAATTGCAGCAATGCTTGCAGCCCTTGTAATAATACCTGCAATGGCAACTACTGGCTCTCAACTATCCCAAGGAGGACCTGGACTCATGTTCATCCATCTTCCTCACCTATTCTCAACTATGAATGGAGGAACAATCCTTCTTATTGTATTCTTTGTAGCAGTTCTATTTGGAGGTGTATCATCACTTATCAATCTTTATGAAGCTCCAATTGCAACTGTTCAACAGAAGTTCAATTTGAACAGAAAAGTATCCTCATTGATAGTTTTAGGGTTAGGTTTGGTAATAAGCTTGGCAATTCAGGACATCGTCAGTCCTTGGATGGACTTTGTCTCTATATATGCCTGTCCATTAGGAGCAGGTCTTGCTGCTATAATGTTCTACATTATTCTTGGCAAAGATAAGTCCAGAGCTCTGGTGCAAAAAGGTAGAGTCAAACCTATTGGTAAATGGCTTGAACCACTGGCTCATTTTGTATTCATCCCAATAACACTAATTGTATTTATTTTAGGAATTGTTCTTGGTGGTATTGGTTAATTGCATTCCTAATAAACTTCTAATATTTGGAACTGGAGACTTTTTTCAAATTATGATAAGTTTCATGCATGAAAGAAATAAAACTAATATGTACTGATATAGATGGAACATTATTGAATGATGATAAGAAAATCAGTGATTTAAATAAAGAGATGCTAAGAAAAGCATATGAAGAGAAAAATATCCCATTGATTTTGACATCGGGAAGATTCAAAGCAGGACTGACAAGTATCCAAAAGGAGCTTGACTTTCCAACAGGAATATCTTGCTTCAATGGCTGCTACATTGAGATAGATAATGTTGTTTTGAAAGACGAGAGACTCAATATTGATGATTTAACAAAATTGATTCCAATTATAAAGAGCAATAACTCATATCCAATTTTAAATGATCTTGAATATGCATATATGGAAGATGAAGGAGAATGGTTCAAACAGATGAATTCTATATTCCCTGATGTATCAATTGCAGAACCATTTGATCTGTTGATTTCAGATTGGAAAAAGAAGAATTACTCTCCCCACAAAATAATAGTGGGAGATCACAATCCTGAAAATCTTTTAATAACAAAAAAATTGATTGAAAATTCTGGAATCGAAGGAGTTGATACATTCCTTTCAGCTTCCACTATTCTTGAAATTGTTCCCAATGGAGTAAACAAAGGTACAACCGTTGATATAATGTGTGATGCAATGAAAATATCTAAAGCAAATGTAATGAGTTTTGGTGATTACAACAATGATATTGAGTTGATTGAGACTTCTGGTTATGGCATTGCTATGGATAATGCAATTGATGAGGTAAAATCTGTTGCCTTTGATGTGACCCATTCAAACAACGAGGATGGCCTTGCTACTGCAATTAAGAAATATATTTTCTCTTAAATTCCACACTCTTTATTTATCTAGAGTCTTTATAATAAATGTGCTAGTCTATCGAATATGAATGAAATAAAACTAATTTGTACCGATATAGACGGCACTTTATTGAACGATAAAAAACAAATGAACGATCTTGATAAGAAGATGTTAAAAAGAGCATATGAAGAGAAAGGAATTCCTTTGATTCTTACATCAGGACGTTTCAAAGCTGGTTTGACAGAAATACAGAAGGAGCTTGATTTTCCCACAGGAGTATCATGCTTTAATGGTTCCTATGTTGAACTTGATGGCAAGGTGATAAAAGATATCAGAATTGACATCAATGACCTTGAAAAAGTTATTCCCATAATTGAATCAAATGGCTCCTATCCAATCATCTATGACTTGAAATATGCTTATATGGAGAGCACAGGTTACTGGTTTGATGCACAGCAGATATTTGCAAAAGACTCTGGAATTGCCACTCCTCTGATGCCTCTTCTTAAGAAATGGGAAGCAGAAGGTTATGAGCCTTTCAAAATTCTTGCTAAAGATAAGGACTCTAAAAATCTACTCAGAACGAAGAGCTTGATTGATGCAGCCAAAATTGAAGGTCTCAATGCATTCCTATCATCCCCAAATATTTTAGAGATATGTCCAACTGGAATTTCAAAAGCATCTACTGTTGATATCATGTGTGACGAAATGAAGATATCCCGAGCTAACGTAATGAGCTTTGGAGATTACAACAATGATATCGAGTTGATAGCTGAATCAGGATATGGAATAGCAATGGATAATGCAATTGATGAGGTTAAAGATGTAGCTTTTTATGTAACAGATTCCAATAACAACAATGGAATAGCAAGAGCTATAAACAAATTCATATTCAATGATTGATAGAGATATGATGCTCTCTTGGACTTCTGTAAATTATTTTGAGGAGTCCTGTAAAAGAGTATCATAATCAAAACCACAAGATGAGAGATATTCTTTCATATCAGAAAAGGTATCATCATATGTTTTGTCTGAAAAAGCCTCTACATATGTTGTTATCTGTGGTTGTGTGTTTGACCCTCTTATTAGCCAG
>JALNVT010000288.1 GCA_023231265.1 Sphaerochaetaceae bacterium | reverse complement strand
GGTAACATCTCTCCTGAATAAATTTTTAGATCATCAATTGAGAAATTCAACAGGTCTTTGGTACCACTGAAGATATCAATCATTGAGAGAGTTTTCTGCTCTGAATTGTTTTTCAATTTTGAGATGATTTTGACTCCATCTATGTATGTATCAGTTGTATTTGCTTTTGAAGTGTTGTTATCACATCTTATGACCATTGTAATTGTATGAGATGTACCTAGTGGTGTATGAGATGCCTCTTCATTCATTGTAGGTGTGAGATATCCACGAGATAATACAATTCTAGGATCAAGTAATTGTCCTGCATTTAGGTCTGCTTTGTTTCTGATTCTAAAAAGATTGTCTTTGCTCTCACTGTTAACATCAAAATAATAGTATGATGCCTGCTCTTTACTTGTTCCTTTATCTTTCACATCCATATCAAATAACTTTACTTTGAATGAGACTGTAACAGTATCCCCTAAAGGTTCTATATTCAAAGTGGCTTTTGCAGGTTTTCCAATATCTGAATCATGGAATGTGAGCTCACCATTTTCTAAAACAACATTTGCATTTCCAGCACCAGCGATTGTCCACTCATCACCCAAATTATTTGAAAAATCTTCACTGTATACCAACTTAGCCTCAACTGCTTTTTTCTCTTTATCTGCAACTCTGCAGATAGCACTCAATGATGGATTTTCCTTAGATGTTGCTTTTATGACAGCATTTCCCAAAGATACAGCTGTCAATTCACCATTTTGAGAAAGAGCAACACAGTCATCACCACTCTCTATACTCCAGGTACAATCAGTATTTGTGGTATCAAATGGAACAAATTCAACAGAAAGCTTTGTATCTGCACCAACTTCCATGCTTAGAGAATCACCAATTGAAACGTCCTTTGGTTCAAAATTCTCAATATTTCTGTTCATGAGCTGTATTCATGCTGTAAAGAATTACAGTTGCACTCTCACCTTCATAATCCAAAACAGAATCCTGAACATAATTTCCTACTTTGTAATAGAAATTGTAATTATCCCAGGTAGGATCATCTTCATAAAAATTCTTTGAAGTTTCAAGTTTTTTATCTCCTGATTTTACTGTGACAAATACTCTGCCCTCCCCAACTTTTATGGATGTATCAAATCTTTCACCAATCTCTATATCTTTTAAGTAATGTCTTTCATCTGCTGCGTTATTATAAGTTCCTGTTTTGAGCAATACACAAACCTGTTTGTTTGCTCCATCATATTCAACCTTTACCAGTACAGGACCATTTGATCCATCAGGGTTGATTCCATGAATTTGAGATACAACAGTCCTTCCATTTGAAGAGGTTTCTGTTCCCTTCTCACTTACATTCAAAATATGTGTTCCATGGAGAGTCCAGTTGTTGTAAGAATGCTCACCATCAATTAACTCGCGTAGTTCACTTCGACAGTATGCGGTGTTTGCTGTTTTGAAACCATCAACAGGTGCATAAAAAGTAATTGAACCATCATTGTTGTAATAGAAATACTCACTTTGATAGCCTGAGGACAATTCATCTCTTTTGATTTCAGCAACTGAAGTCTTATCTTCATTGGCTGTTGGTAATTGCAGTTTCCAAGTCGAATAATCAAACTTCTTGAGTCCTTTATCCCCCCCAGTTTCAGTCATAGGATTTCCTCGAATATCATATTCTCTTATCCCTTGGGCAAATAGAGAAATTGATGCAACACACATAATCAGTAGCATCACCTTTAACTTATTTTTCAACATATTTACTTCTCTCCTTTTTTGCAATTATACGATTGCAGTTGTGTAAATAGGTACTAACCTCAGCAGTTTTTAAAATCATATAGAGTGATCTTCATATGAGCTAAAAATAGAGATGGTTCAAATCATCTGATGTCTAAGTAGCAACACGAGACATCATATGAAGAACATAACATTCAGACTGAAATGATTAAAGATATACTTTTTCAAATTTTATCAATGAAAAATTAAAAACACGTTTCCACTGCAGGGAGGATAATAGCAGTGAAATCATGAAAGAGTTATTGAACCAATAATAAACAAAAACAAAATAAGTACAGGAGTCTTATTGAAAAAATTAATTCATAGATGCAGGTAAATCACTCCTCACCTATAAATTCAATACCATCTTTAAACAAAATAGGAATCCAACCATAAATCTAGTGATACTCATCATTTTAACAAATCTCAGTCTTCATCGTACAAACTGAATATCATCTAACAAAAGGAAATCCACTTCATTTTCAAGTGCAAATGTACCATTACATTGTCTATATATATAAACTAAGTTTTCATATGATACCAAAAAAATAACAAAAACGTAAAATCTTTGTCTTTAATCTTTCATAATAAACTTAATTCATATATAAAAACTTTAACTCATAAATAGTGAGTAACACAGACTCCATTGGTTGTCAAGAAAAAAATTATGCAAAAATAAAGTCAATTTTTTGAATCCAGTTTTTGATGCAATCTATTGATTTATTTTTTGGAGTTCAAACAGAAAGAAGCTCAGATGCTTCAAAAGGAGAGAAGGAGCATCTGAGCTGTCATTTAAAAGGAGGTTTTTAATATTCTGTTTCTTGTATTATTTGTCGAATGTATATGCAACTTTGATTGTGC
>JALNVT010000287.1 GCA_023231265.1 Sphaerochaetaceae bacterium | reverse complement strand
TAGAAATAAAAATAAAAAATAGTGGCTAAGAACTATTAAAAATAAAAAATATATTCTTACTAGTTAGAAAGCCACTGACCGGATTTTGGGAAATTGACGTATAAAGTCAAAAAAAACCCCTGCAATAATGCAGAGGAATATTTCAAAAATAACAATTATTAACAGCAGCAACTTGATGCAGCTTCATCCTTCACAGATAACTGACCATCTTTCACTGACAATGTTACAGTTTCAGCTCTTTTTGTTGTCTCTTCATCCATCAAAACATCAATACCATTGATTGAGATTGGACTATCATCTTTTTCAAGAGTTGAAAGATTGAACATCAGAGAGGATCCACAGCATGATGACTGTAATTTAGCTGTTAAGCAGTTGCAATCATTTACTTTAAATAATTCTTCTAACATAGTTTTTGCTTCGTCTAATATTTTCATTTATAATATCTCCAATTTAATTAATAAATTTTATCTCTAATAAAAAATAATTTAAGCCAATAAGGTTTTTAAATTATTACCTTTTATTTCTTCATGATTCCAAGGAATCACAGCGAAATTACCACTTGCATGTTCATCAATTTTATTGATCCATTCAATTTCATTGCTTGCTTTAGCCACCAACATTTTATTGCTTGTACCAGCTTTATATAACGAGGAGTTAATTATCCACCATTTATTGTTTATTCCTGCACGTTTTAGATCATCTTCCAAACGCATTGCTTCATAAACAGGAGTTGCTTCCGGTAAGGTAACAATAACAACTTCAGTTTCATCTGCGTTATGAAGTCTAGGAAGAAGCTTCTTTGCAGAATCAGGGATATCACCCTTAGAACGTTTGATTTCCTGATTGTAGCTTTGAGTTGATTCAAGCAACAAAAGTGTGTGACCTGTGGGAGCGGTATCTATAACCACTATCTCATTATCTGCCTTATCCACTACTTCAGCAAAAGCTCTGAAGACTGCTATCTCTTGAGTACAAGGAGAACGTAAATCCTCTTCAACATAAGCCAAATCTTCAGCAGACATTGTCTTAGCTGCATTTGAACGCACTTCCTCTTGATACTTCTTGAGCTCAGCTTTCTCATCAATATGGCTCATACTGATTCCTTTGGTTTCAGAGATCACATATTTCAAATGTGCTGCAGGATCTGTTGTGGTCAGATGAACTTTCTTTCCTTTCTTAGATAATCCCAAAGCAATAGCAGCTGCTATTGTGGTTTTTCCAACTCCACCCTTTCCCATGGTAAAAATTACTTTTTTATTGCTCGTGTAAATATCATCAATTATATCCTTGAGGGCAGGAATAGATGTTGAATTGATTGTATCATTGCTGATCACCAAATTATCTTTAACAAGGAGAGACCTCAAATTCTCAATTCCTGTGATATTGTAACCTCTCAATGGTACCATATATGTCTCCAAAGATTTTAGAGTTTCAGGAACTGAAGCTAAGGCATTCTGCTGCTTATCAAACAAACTTTCAGATATTTCATCATCATGAGATGTCATCACACCGTTGATGATAAGAATCTGATTTTTTACACCAATATCAGATAGCTCAACTGAAGCTCTTTCTGCCTCAAGAAGTGGTGCAGATTCAGGACGAGTGACAAGTATAAGAGATGTCAATTCAGAATCCGCTAAGGTTTCAACTGCTTTCTTATAAATATCTTTTTGAGTCTCAAGACCTGATAACTGGCCCAAGCATGATGCTCCATGAGTATTCTCACTTATGAAATTATTCCATGCTGATGGTAACTGCAACATCCTAAGAGTGTGACCTGTTGGAGCTGTATCAAAAATAATATAATCATATTTTTTTTGAATCTCTTCATCAGTAATAAACTTTGAGAACTCATTGAAAGCAGCTATCTCTACAGTACATGATCCAGAAAGTTGTTCTTCCATATTGTTCAAAACAGCCTCTGGCAGCTTTCCTCTGTATGGTCCAATCACACTTTCTTTGTAATCTGCAGCTGCTTGAACTGGATCAAGATTGGCTACTACAAGATTTGAAACGCCTTCAATTTGAATACCTTTATTGTTAAGTTCTGTATTGAAGACATCCTGCAAATTGGATGCAGGATCAGTACTTATTAAAAGAACTTTCTTACCATCATCAGCTAGAGTGATTGCTGTAGCACAGGCAGTTGAAGTCTTTCCAACTCCCCCCTTACCTGTATAAAACATATATTTGGTCAAGTTAATATCTTGTGGATTGAAACTTTTAAACATCTTTACCTCTGTAATTATTTGACTATTTATTGCTGTCTTCTACTGCTAGATAAGAAAGCGAAATATCAAGATATGCTGCAATCTCTTCATTTGTTGGATATCGTCCTGTTATGACAATCTGATCATCAACAAGGACAAAAGGTAAATCATCAACTCCATTTTTATTTATCATTTCATTGACAGTTTTGTTTGTCACAAATTGCATTGGTGAGTTGATAAGATTGTATCTTTTGATCTCAATATGCCTTTCTTCTAAATTGTTCACGACTGTTGAAATTCTCAACAATTCAGGATCAACACCGACACCACATAGACCTGTAGGACAGCACATTGCTGGTTCATATATAGTTATTTTTTTCATAATATTTCCTTTAGATTATATTGTTTCCACTGTCTTTTTAGGGAACCAAC
>JALNVT010000081.1 GCA_023231265.1 Sphaerochaetaceae bacterium | reverse complement strand
TCATTGGTTTTGCATCTGTATGATTTATAATTGATTCAACCAATTTCTCACCATGAGCACTTGCAACATGAGCTAGCATCTGCTTTCCAATTACATCACCAATTGCATAGATGCCATCAATGTTTGTTTTATAATTGCTATCAACCAAAACAAAACCACATCTATCAGTTTTAACACCAGATGCTTTTATATTCAAATTATCAGTATTGGCTCTTCTTCCAGCTGAAAGCAGAACTTCATCAACTTCAGTTCGCACTTCTTTCTCTGTTTTGAGATCTTTAGATACTATAACAATACCATTTTCTGTTTTTTCAAGACGTTGAGGCAGAACTCCCTCAACCATGTTTATTCCCTGCTTCCTGAATGATTTCATAAATTCATAGACAGTCTCAAGGTCCAGTTTGCGCATGACTCTATCGTATTTTACAACTACATAAACATCAGAGCCAAATGAATTGAATATATTGGCAAATTCAGTACCTACAGTACCAGCACCTATAACACCAAGTCTTTTTGGAATGTGGTCGATTTCAAGAAGCTCATCAGTTGTCATGACACCTGGAAGATCATTTCCGGGAATGGACAATCTTTTTGGAGAGGAGCCTGTTGCAATGACTATGCTCTTGGCAGTGACCTTCTCTCTTCCTCCTTCCTTCAGAATGACAAGAACTGTTTTTTGATCTACAAAAGAACCTGTGCCTTCAAGATAATCTATGTTATTTGCACGCAAGAGAGATCTAACACCATCTCTAAGTTGAGATACAATACCGCTCTTCCTCTTTTGAATCGCCTTCATGTTCGCTTTTGCAGCACCTCCATCAAGACCATAACTTTCAAGCTCACGACTCTCTCTCAATACTTCAGCAGAACGATAAAGTGCCTTAGTCGGAATACAACCTCTATTCAAACAAGTACCACCAGCTTCTCTATTCTCAACAACACAGACACTTGCTCCAAGTTGAGCAGCACGAATTGCAGCAACATAACCACCAGGACCAGCTCCAATGAATAAGAATTCATAATTCTTCATTATATTTACCTCTATTTGTATAAAAGTTTGAAATCATTTCATGCATCAGAGACCCCAAAGGCTCAATCCTATCCATCAAACTGATTTCAGCGGCATCAAAAAAACACACCAGATTCTTATAAAGATGAGTGTCTCAATCATGCAATCTAAAAGTTTAAAAAATTTTAAACTTGGCTCATAATAAAAGTATCATCTGCACGATGATACTTTATTATAATTACTTTCAATATCAATATTGCATCTGCAACTGCATCAAATGCCTTTTTCAACAAAGAGGCAGAATTCAGACAGGCAATATTTGTATTTTTATTATTTATCAATAACTACAGAAGTTCTTGTTACTTTAACACCATTAACAAGGTTATCCTCTACAGGACACTGCTGAGCCATGAACTCTGCAAATTCTTCACATTTATCTTGTGCTTCATCAGTTTTAAAATGTACTTTGAAACGGATATCTTGGAAACCATTTCTGATATCAGGATTGCCCATGAAACCTTCAGGATCAAAATCACCTTCAACTTCTACAAAACATTCTTCAAATTTGAAATTTTTAGCTTTTGCAAATGCAGAAGCAACGATAACCTGGCAAGAACCCAATGCACATAGAAGAGCTTCAATAGGATTCATTCCTTTGTTGGTTCCACCCATCTCAACTGGTTCATCCATGATCAACTTGAAACCTCTAGCTTCATTCTCTACTGTCAAACCACCTGGTACTTTTTTAGCTGTAGCTTTTACTGTCTGTAACATTTTTTTTCCTCTTTTGCTTATTTTATTAATTCCATACAATTTATTAAGACTGTATATCGGTTAACAACCTACTGCAATAATAACATATGTCAATTAAAAGTCAATATTTTATTATCTAATAAGAGGCAAATATCTAAATAAACCAATTAATTAAGCATCAATGACAAAAAAAGCATGACCTATTTTTATCAATTTAACAGCACTTAAAATCTGTAATAATATGAGTATAAATTTGGAATTGTATCCAATTTTTATCATAAAAATATATAATTTTTAAATAATACTTATTAAATATTATCTTTATATGAATAAATTAAAAATATCCTCCTAAAAATATCCTGTAACTTTGTTACATATTTAATCAATATTAGAATCTATAATGATACCAATTAAATTTAAAGGGAAATCAATGTTCAATATATTCAAAAAGAAAGAGCCCATAGATAAATCACAGTATCTACTCAGCATAAACTCATCAGCGTGTCCTCAATCACACGCCTGCCCTGCTGTGCAGGTATGTCCTGCAAACGCTCTATCTCAGCGCGGTAAGAAGGCTCCAAGAGTTGATCTAAATAAATGTGTTAAATGTGGTAAATGTGTTAGATACTGTTCATACAGAGCAATTAAGTTGGTACCAAAATCTGAGTTGTTCTCAAAGCACAAAAAGAAGTAATTGTTGTTTCTAGAGAGTTCAAAAAAATGGAGACATAGCAAAAGTTATATCTCCATTTTAATAATATATTCATTCAATCAAGTACAGATCTATTCTTGATTGCTCTCTCTATCAATTTTCATTATGGCCTGTGTGTATTCCTTTATAACTCCAACTGATTTTGAGAATCGCTGCTTTTCATCATCTGTGAGATGAATTGTCAAAAGGTCTGCAACTCCAGAATTGTTCAGAATCGCTGGAACTCCAGCAAATACATCACTCTCACCAAACTCACCATTCAGATAAGTTGAAACAGGAATCACCTTGTGCTCATCATTCAAAATAGCTTTCACTATTGCAGATACTGTTGATGCAATACCATAGCATGTTGTTCCCTTACGTCTTAGAATTTCAAAGCCTCTTTTGGCGGTGAATTCTGAGAGATAATCTTTCTTCAACTGAGAAACAAGCTGAGGATTGTCACTTTCAACATCAAGAAGATTCTTACCACCAACTGTTACAGTTGACCATGGAACCATCTGACTATCACCATGCTCTCCCATAGAGAAAGCGTGAACAGAACGAGGGTCAGTACCCACAGCAGAACCAATCACACTCTTAAGACGAGCAGAATCAAGAGCAGTACCAGTACCAATTACTTGATTGCTAGGAAGTCCTGAAAGTTTCCAAACATAATAAGCTATTACATCTACTGGATTTGAAACAACAAGGAAGATACCATCAAATCCTGATGCCATAATAGGATCAACAATAGATTTGGTAATTTTTTGAGTTATTCCCATCATATCAAGACGTGTTTGATTTGCTTTTGGTGGTGGTCCAGCTGTTATTACAACAATATTGGCATCACTGCAGTCTTCATAACTTCCGTTCTTAACTTTCACATTGAGATTCAGATATTCAATACCATCACTTAAATCCATGGATTCACCATATGATTTTTCGTTGTTGATATCCACCATCACCAACTCATCACAGAGTCCTTGAGTTAAGATGCTGAAGGCGGTTGAAGATCCAACGAGTCCACATCCAATTATAGCTATTTTTGTTTTTTTTATTGTCATATGTGTATATAACTCCTTAAATCACTTATTGATTTAAAATATACACACTATATTTATATTTATGCAATTAGTTTGAATGAAATTTCCACTCTTATATTAGCTTTTAATTGCAACAATTCAATAATTTTTTTGAAAAATGTCAAAAAGGAAGCAGAAGATGAAGCCTTTTTTATTTTTGTACACATAGATAAGAAAAAAGTCTTTGCAATTCACTCTACAAAGTTCAACAGTTCATTTTCTCAACAGATTTATAACAACATATACTGTTATTGTTATCTTTTTTTTAGTATTATCATCAATAAATAACTGTATTTATGTTATTTGTATCAATAATTAAATAAAAAATATTTTTTTTAATCCTTGAAGCTATAGTAACTATAGGTAGTAACATAGATATAATTGTTTTGAAGAACATCTTTTGAAAGAGTTCTATTTTAAATGCTACGAGAGCACATTAGGAGAGTTTTATGGAGAGAGAAGTATTGGACACAATCAAAGGCAAGAGATTTGCTGATGTTGTTGTAAAAAATGGTAGTTTTATAAATGTAGCTTCTGGAGAAGTCTACGATGGCGGTGTTGCAATAACAGGTAAGTATGTTGTTGGTATTGATAATTTAGATGATTACATTGGACCTCAAACCAAGATAATTGATGCTGATGGAAGATACATAACACCTGGTTTCATTGATGGACATATACATCCAGAGAGTTCAAATCTTTCCATCAAGAGATTTGCAGAAGCCATCTTCAAACATGGTACAACAACTATCATGACTGACATTCATGAAATTGGTGTTGTCTGTGATTTAGAGGGTATTGAAGCAGTACTAGATGAAGGAAAGCAGACAGATTTAAATATAAAATTTGTTGTTCCATCCCATATTCCCTTCGCACCAAATCTTGAAACCAGTAAGGGTCAATTCAACAGTGATGTGATCAAAAAAGCACTTGAAAGAGATGATGCAGTTGGTTTGAGTGAGGTTGTATCTGCTTATGTAACTGCAGGTTTCCCTGATTTAGAGAAATCAATGGCACAGACTCTGAAGAATCGCCAAACTTGCCAAGGACACATGCCTGAAACAACAGGTCGTGATCTTGATTACTGCATTGCAAGTGGTGTTACAACAAATCATGAATGTCTATCAACAGAGGAATCTCTTGAGCATGTAAGAAAGGGATGTCATTTAATGATGAGAGAGGGCTCTGCTGCAAGAAGTCTAAATGATAGCGTAAAAGTCATCACCGAATATAACTGTGACTCAACCATGTGCAGCATTGTAACAGATGATCTTCACACAATTGATCTGGTTGATAGAGGAGATCTTGATGATGCTCTAAGAACTGCTGTCAAAGCTGGTGTTGATATTGTAACTGCAGTTCAACTTGTTACAATCAATGCTGCAAGAGCATTCCATCTTGAAAGAGAGGTTGGTGCTTTGATTCCTGGAGCCAGAGGTGATGTTTTATTGCTTGACAAGGATTCACTTGAGGTAGTTCAAACAATTGCAGGTGGTAGAGTTGTTTACATAAAGGATGAGTTTGAAGTTAAGTACAAAGATACAGTTCACTCCTCTTGCTTGTTGAATACAGTCAAACTTCCAAAGTTCAAGAAAGAAGACCTGGCAATTCATGTTGATGAGAGCGCAACAAGTGTTGATGTTCTTGGAATGAGAACTCTTGATTGGATTCCAATTACAATACCTCAGAAAGGAACGCTAGCTGTTAAAGATGGCATCATTCAATGTGATGTTGAACAGGATCTTCTTTACATTGCACAGATGGAAAGATATGGAATAAATGGAAATATCGGAAAAGGATTCATTGCAGGTTTCAATCTGAAGAGCGGTGCAATAGCATCATCAATTGCTCATGACAATCACAATGTGATTGTAATTGGAACAAACTTAGAAGACATGGAGATAGCTTTCAATCATATACAGGAAATAAACGGTGGACAGTGTGTTGTTGATAAAGGCGAGGTTCTTGCATCTGTAGCTTTCCCAATCTGTGGATTGATGAGTGATTTGGGTGCAGAAGAACTTGCTGCTGCAAAGAAAGTCATGATTGCGAAGACTCATGAATTGGGCTCAAAAATCCCAATTCCATTCATGTTCTTATCATTTATTGGTCTTGCAGCCATTCCTAGTTTTGCAATTACTGATAAGGGCTTCATTGATGTTGAAAAACAACAGATAATTGATCCGGTATTGGAGGTAAGATAATGTCACAGATTTTACTGAAAAACGGCTATGTTCTCACAATGAATGAAGACAACCAGATATATGATGGTGGAAGCATTTTAATTGAGAATGATAAAATTAAAGCTGTTGGAAAAGTAGATGATAAGTTGATATCAAGTGATGCTGAGATTGTAGATTTGAATGGAAAATATGTGCTTCCTGGGTTCGTGAACACACATGTGCATACATCTCAGCAGATAAGTCGTGGTGTTGGTGATGATGTTGATTTCCAGACCTGGCTTCACAAAAGAATGTTTCCTTTTGAAAGCAATTTGACTGAACAGGATTCATATGTTTCAACACTCATGACCTGCTTGGAACTCATTAAATCAGGTGTCACTTCTTTTGCAGAACCAGGTGGTCAATTCGTAAGTGGAATGGCACGTGGTGTATCTGAAGCTGGAATAAGAGGCAAACTTGCAAAGTCTGTTATGGACTGTGGCGAGGGTCTTCCAAAAGTTTGGCAGCGAAGCATGAAGATGGAGCTTGATGATCAGATTGATGCATTTGAGAAGTTTCACAATACTGCGGATGAGAGAGTTCAGGTTTGGTTTGGTCTGAGAACAATCTTCAATGATTCAGATGAGATCATAATCAAAACAAAAGAACTTGCTGATAAGTATGGTGTCGGAGTCCACATGCATGTTGCTGAGGCCAAGAGTGAGATTGAATACACTCAGAGTGTCTATGGAGAGCCAACGGTAACTCATTTGAACAGACTTGGTGTTCTTGATAAGAACCTTCTGGCTGTTCATACAGTATGGCTCACTGACGAAGAAGTTGATCTGTTCAAAAAGCATGATGTCAAGGTATCACACAATCCAGCTTCTGCAATGAGAGTTTTAGGTTTTGCAAAGATTCCTCTCATGATGGATAAGGGGATATGTGTTTCCATTGGAACAGATGGAGCATCCTCTTCAAACAGAATGGATATGGTTGATGAGATGTGGCTCACGTCTCTAATTCATAAAGGTTGGAGACTCGATTCTACAGTCATGCCTTCTGAAAATATTCTTGAAATGGCCACCAAAAATGGAGCTAGAGCACTGCTCGATGACAAGGTATATGGACAGTTGGTTCCAGGCCTCAAGGCTGATTTGATTGTTGTTGATCCAAAAGGTCCATCAATGATGCCTGTGAATGATAAGGTTGCTGCACTTGTTACAGCAATGCATTCAAACAACATACAGGACACCATGTGTGATGGTAAGTGGGTGATGAGAGACAGAAAGGTTCTCAGCATCAATGAAGATGATGTTCTTGAGGAAGGATGTGAGAGAGCGAAAGCTATCTACAGACGTGCTGGAATAGTTTTACCTGATAGATTTCCTGTAAAGAAAATCTATCAATAGATTCTTTCACTGAGAATTATTTAGCTCAAAGAGGAGTGATGTACGGCTATTCTATAGCTCTATATCACTCTTTTTATTTCAATAGACTTTCAGACGTTATTTTGGCCTTTTCTATTGAATCTTCATATACTATATGTTTATTCTTCTATTGCACATAAGTTATATATTCAAAATTATCAGGTAATCAACATGGAGAGATTCTTACGATGAAAAAACAATTTACCACAGGTCAACTCGCCTCTTTCTTCAATATAAACATCCAAACTCTTTATTACTATGATAAAATTGGATTGTTCTCTCCTAGAGAGAGAGCACGGAGCAGCAGCATCAGACATTATAGTTTTGATCAGATATATGAGTTATCTACAATTCTTTATCTCAAGAGAATTGGATTGTCTTTGGATGAAATCAAAGACTCATTGAGCAATCTGACACCACAGACGGCCAAGGTCAGACTTCTGGAGAAATCAGAAGAACTCAAAAGAAACTGGGAGGAGATTCATAGAATTGATGATGCCATTCATAGAAAACTTGAGTATGTGGAGAAAGAGAAACTAATAAAGGATCATGATTCTAAGAAGGTCATCTACAGAGAGAAACGTAGATATTTGAGTATGGGAGATGAGAATGTTCTTTTTGGAACTGATTCTTTTTATTTCTATCCAACTATAGCAATCTACTCTCCTGTTGGAAAGACTTTTGGAGCTCTGCTTGATGAAAATGAGGAGCTGAAGGGCAAAGTTGATGATTCAAGTATCCTGACCATTGAAAAGGGCTATTACTTGGTTGATTATCACATAGGTCGTTATGAAACCATACAGGAGCACCGAATGAAAATAAAAGAAGAGCGACCTGATTTAAAATTTACTGGTACCATGTACAACTTCAATATTTATGATCAGTTCAACTCTTCCTCCCCCGACGATTATCTTACAAAGATGGAATTTCAACTGGATGTAAATACATTTTTATAAAATTATATAATCCTTACTTATTGAAGAGCTCTATGTATTCTTCATAACCCTCTTTTTCTAAATCTTCAAATGGGATAAATCTGAGAGATGCTCCATTTATGCAATATCTGAGTCCACCCATCTCTATGGGGCCATCATCAAATACGTGTCCAAGATGAGAATCTCCAATTTTTGACCTCACCTCTGTTCGCTTCATGTTGTATTTTGTATCTGTGCTGCACTCAATAAAGTCATCCTTTATTGGTTTGCTGAAACTTGGCCATCCACATCCACTGTCAAACTTCTGTGTTGATAAGAACAGAGGTTCCCCTGTTACGATATCTACGTAGAGACCTTTTTCATCACTGCTGCAGTATTCACTTGTAAACGGAGCTTCTGTTGCAGAGTTCTGTGTTACATCATATTCTATCTTGCTCAATCTTTTTTTCAATTCTGAATCATTTTCTTTTATCTCAAAATTTTTCATATATTTTCCTTGTCTGTTCTGACCATTAAAAAAGCCTTCAATTCAACAATAGCTGTGGGCTATTCTCAAATTAAAAGGCTTATTTCTATTTTAGATATTTTTCACATACTATTGAATCAATCACCATTCAATAATTATTTTTCAACACCATAAGTCCAATTATTTATTCCACCAAAATCATAAACATTGGTGTAGCCCTGCTTGACCAATAATTTAGCAGCTTGGGAACTTCTGTTTCCTGATCTACAATATACATACAGTTTCTGTTCTTTATTTGGATACTGCTCCATCACGGATTTTTCAATAACATCCAATGGTATGTTGACAGCACCTGCTATGTAACCTGCATTGAATTCAGCTGCAGTTCTTACATCAACAATTACTATATCATCTTGAGTATCAAATGCTGCTTTTGCAGTTTTTGCATCAATTTTATGATATTCTGCAGCAGTTGCTTCCATTTTTGTATTATCTTCTACCTGTACTGCTTCTTTTTGCCCTGAAGCAAATATAGATTGTGACATAATCAATAAGAGTATTGATATGATCAGTACATATTTTCTTTTGCTCTTCATAAGTTTTCCTCGCTTGTTGATAGTATAAGTCATTTCATTGACTATGTAAGTGATTATATCACATAAAATAAATACTCGACGGAGAAAAGAATCTTTTCAGCAAATTTGTTTATAAAATCCATCACATCCCTTCAATACTGCACTATTATATTTTGTACCATCTCAAGTTGAACAATCGAGTTTATATGATTAATTTTGATTTAAAGAATCCTGCCTTAAGCTCTGATCTGATTGGCAGGATTCTTTTATTATTTATAACATTTAATTAACACATTTTGCAGCAATTTTCTGCAGTTCTAAGGAATTTTTGTACAGCTCTAAAAATTTATTGAAACCATCAACATCTTCTTTCTTAGGATTTACTGTTTTCTTTTTGGAGTTGCTGAAAACAAAGGAATCAAGATAATCTTAAGTTTCTTTTCTTCTCCAACATTGATGAGGGAACTGAATTAACAAATCAGATGATTGGGATGTTCAATTCCCATGTAACAGATCTCATCAGCAAACTGGATAATTCAAGATTGAAGGAACTTGAGGGTGCCATTGATACACTTGA
>JALNVT010000080.1 GCA_023231265.1 Sphaerochaetaceae bacterium | reverse complement strand
AGGTACTGGATTTTTTTGTCCTCAATCAAAATTTTACACAATAACTTGTGAGCCTGTTATTAATTGCTATAAACAATACTTTGTGCTAAACTGAATAAAATATTTATTTCACTGGAGACGACATTGCTTTCTGACATTTCAGGTGTAGAACATCTAATTCAAAACGATAGTGGGTTAACTTTATTAACCAAAAGAAATGCTCCTTTTATCATTTCATTTCTTTATAAAATGTTTAAAAATGACAAGGAAGATAATGAAAGCGGAATTGAACAAACACATCTAGTGCATGTGCTTTCAACTTACTTAAATACATTTTTAAATTCAGATAACATCATAGATGATGAGTACTTAAATGATTCCTCAACTGTTGAATTAGATAATGATGATAAAGCATTAAATTTAATCAAATCTTGGTCAGATCCAAAAAATGGTTTCATATTCAGATATTACAACGAAGATGGTACTGAGATGATTGAGGTATCAGCTGGACTTGAAAGACTGTTCAGGTATCTAGGTGAGGTATCAGATTCCAAGAAATTATTCATTGGTACAGAATCTCGTTTTGCAGATATTCTCGATAGATTGAAAGAGCTCGATGAAAACACCATAGATGATCCTCTCAAGAGAATAGATGAACTTGAGAAGAAAAAACA
Organism: Sphaerochaetaceae bacterium; assembly: GCA_023231265.1. GTDB lineage: Bacteria > Spirochaetota > Spirochaetia > Sphaerochaetales > Sphaerochaetaceae > Pleomorphochaeta. Next base: position 9,040 of record JALNVT010000080.1, on the reverse strand, counting down.
TGAGATAGATGATCAGATAGCCGAGATAAAGAGAACAGGACATGCTGCAACCTTCACCCCTCTGCAGGTTCAAGAGAGAATCAGTGGGATTGAGAAGACAGCAAATGAGCTTCTATCAGATTTCAGACAGTTAAAAGATAACAATCATAAGATATTTTCTGAATTGTGTCTGAGACAGCTTGAGGTCACAGAAAATCGTGGAACATTGCTCGGATTCATCCTCGAACAGAGTGATGAATTGGAGAACTCCCCTCAGGGTCAGAGTTTCAACGGATTCTGGAGATATCTCAGTGGTATCGATCCTGAGCAGACAATAGCCATAAAAGCAAAAGCCATTCATGAAAGACTTCCTCAACAGAATATAAATCTCGATTTCTTCAACAACCTTGAGGATGCTCTGTTTGTAGCAGGTCGAAATATTTTAGATGAGAATCATCTTCTATCAGAAAGATTGAAACGCGTTATCATCAGAAAGAGCAGCGCTGAATATCAGTACATTGCAAATACCTTGAAAGAGATAAAAACAAGTTTGGTTGAAAACAAAAACTCTCTTCCTTACAAAGATGTAGCAATGGCTATAGATGGTAATGCACAGCTATCTAATGATATGGTGCGTCCTCTTGTTCTCCCTAAAGGAGAGGGCTCTGGTGATATCTCAGAATATAAAACAGTTGATCCTCCAGACATTGATCTCTCACAACTTCTGACCGACATATATGTAAATGAAGATGCAATCAGAGAGACAATTGAGATGGAGAGAACTAAGGCCAAAGAAGACAATAGACTTCTTACAACAAACTATCTATTCAAAGTTCATGAGATGAAATATGGTCTTGCAGAGGTGCTGACTTATCTATCGATACTGTTCAGATCTGACTACTGCACGGTTGATGATAAGGTTACTGAAACAATTGAATATACCAGTTATGAAACAAAAGAAAAAATAAACTTAACAATTCCGAAGGTGGTGATTGCAAATGATTGATAATTTAGAAAACAACAACTCAAAAGAATGGGGCGAGGTATGTGTGAAGCTACTTATGGGCCCTCTATTCAAAGATGAAAATGAAGAATTATTTGAAAAACTTGATTTGTGGTTCAAAGAAGTCAATGCATATTTCAACATCATCGGATTGAAAATAAATTACAGCAAAGAACAGAACTATGCCTTTTTAGAGCCAAATGAAGATGAAGAGGGAAATGTAATATCAAATGATAGATTATCAAGACTTCTTATAAAGCACCCTCTTACATATGAAACATCTCTTGTTCTGGTGATTCTAAGAGAGGAACTTGATAAGTTTGAAATTGATGATACCTCTTCTGATTTATTTATTTTAAAAGAGAGTGAGATTGCTGAACTTGTTGAGCCTTATTACAGAGATACATCAGATAAGGTCAAATATAATGATTTGATTGCATCTCAATTAACAATCATTAAAAATATGGGATTGATCAAACAGATCAGATCAAATGGTGCCACATCAAACATATCAGAAGATAGAGTGTTCATAATTCGTAATATAATCAGAGCGAAAGTAAATGTAGCTTTCTTGAAAGAATTTAAAGAACGACTTGCTGAATTACAAGGAGAGAAGGAATAATGAGAGAATTGGAACTGGACTTTGGCATTGAACACACAGGCTATCGCCTATCATATTTTCAAGCCTTCAACTGGGGTACATTTGATTCTCATATTGTCACCCTTCGAACTGATGAAAAGAATTCTTTATTGACCGGTACCAATGGTTCTGGTAAGACCACTCTTGTAGATGGTCTTTTGACATTGCTTGTTCCAAGCAATTACAGATCATACAATCTTTCAAGTGGTTCTGATGGTAAGAATGGAAGAACAGAAGAGAGCTATGTACTTGGTACATATTCCACGGAGAAGAGCGAGAATGACTACTCAAGCAGTCGAAAGACTCTTCGTGATAAAACATGCCACAGCATTCTTCTTGCTGATTTCTCAAACAAGACTGCATCTCATTCTTTGACTCTGATGCAGATAAGATATTTTGCATCAAATGGTTCAATGCGCAAGCAGTTCTTCATCATTGAAGGCGACTTCTCCATTGAGATGATGAATGAAAAGAAAGTTGGTTACAACACAAGTGCAAACTGGATTGTGGATTTGAAAAAAGCATTCCCAGAATTGGTCATTTCGAGTTTCGACACTTTCAAACGTTATTCATATGAATTTGGCAAGCTGTTTGGTTTCAGATCCCTTGATAAGGCTCTGCGTATCTTCAGTCAAACTGTAGGTATGAAGGATCTCTCAAATTTAAATGACTTCATAAGAACAAAGATGCTTGATGAAGATAATATTTCAGATCAGTATAAATCACTTCTGAGAAACTATCAGAACTTAAAAGACCTAAAAAATGTCATTGATAAAGAAGAAAAGCAAATTGAAATACTTCAGGACATCAAAGACAATGGCAGAAGATATGAATTGAATAAGGGAATGAAATATTCCAAAGAATATTTAAGAGATCAAGCTCTTCCTGTATGGGAAGCTCAGACCTCAATTGCCTTCATCAATGAAGATATTGAATATTTCTCAAGCAAGATAGATGAGATGAACATTCAGAAAGATACACTTGACTCTGAAAGAGAGGATCTTACAAATCAGATTGACCAGATCACTGAAACTCTTGCATCTGATGATAGAATCAGACAGATTGAGAACTTAAAGAGAGAGAGAAGCTCCATCAAAAACCTGATGGATATCAAGCTTCCTAAAAGAGAAGACTACAAAAAGAAAGCAGAGATTGCAGGACTTCCCTTTCCAACTGATGAGGTATCTTTCAAAGCAAACAGAATCGCTGCTGCCGAGAAGATTGAGGATATTCAATTCAAGATAGAAACTCTGAATGATAGCAGTTTGGATCTGAATGTTGAAAAATCCACAATTGACAGTGAGGTAAAAAACTTTGAAAGGCAGCTGGATGCCATTGCCAACAGAGAGAGCAACATTCCTCTCGAATATTTAAATCTAAGAGATGAGATCTGCAAAGATGTTGGTCTTGATGCTGAAGATGTCAAATATATTGGTGAGTTGATTCAGGTAAAAGAGAGCTGTCTGGATATGGCAACAAGCATTGAAACCATTTTAAACCCATTTGCACTCACATTGATTGTTCTTCCAAATAATCTTGAGAAGGTCTCAAAGTGGCTTCTTCAGCACAATCTGAAGCAGCGCATTGCAGTCAAAGTAATTGAAAATGTAAGAGAGACCAAGATAATCAAGGGTGATGACAAAGATCAGATGTCACTTTTGATTGATGATGAGGAGATATTGTTTGAAGAAGAGCAGAGACCTGTATACCTGGATATGATGGTTGAAATCAAAGAGAACTTTGAATATGGATTGTTCCTATCAAAGCTTCTAGCTGAAAACTATCATCTTGAGATTCAGGACAAACAGCATGTTCTTTTTGACAGTGTAGGAAATTTCTCACCAGAAGGAATGGCTCACACAAAGATAGCTCTGATCAAGGGTGTTACATCCGATGAATGCGATTTCAGGGTTCTTGGTTGGGATACTGGTAAGAAAAAAGCCAGATTGAAAAAGAGCATAAGTGATCTCAAAAAAGTTCTTTCTGACATAGAAGATGAAATCAGAAAGAATTACACGCAGCAGAAGCATCTGAATCATATGATGAAAGCATTGGAAGATATCAGAGATAGCTCCAGCTTTGATGATATAGATATATCAATTCAAAAGGATAAGATTGATACAATAGACTCTCAACTTATGGAATTGAATGAAGCTACAGGAGACCTTGAAGAGCTAAGAATCAAGAGAGATGAGCTGAGATATAGATTGAAAGAAGTTATCAGCACAAGAGATTCAATAATGAGCAAGCTGGGTGCTGCTGAAAGTGTTTTGAATTCAGATAGAAAGAAGAAGGAACAGTTCGATGCTGTTATATTGGACAGAGATCTGACCACTTTCTTTGAACCAATATCTAACATGGTCATCGATTATGAAGTTCCTAAGAACTTCAAACAGTTAAGCCAAATTGAAAACACACATCGCAATCTTGAGCAGCAGATAAATATTGAACTCAGAGAGATTGAAACAAATCTTTCAAAATCGAGATCTCTTCTTGAAAAAGGAATGTCAAAATTTGTAAATCCAGGAGCAGAGCTCAACAATAAATATCCAACATGGGGAACTGATACAAAAGATTTGGTTATTGATGTAGATAGTCTCAATGTATATGAATCTCGACTTGAAAAGTTGGAGAATGATTCTCTTCCTAAATTCAAGGCTGAATTTGCAAATCTTCAAACTCGCCAGATGAAAAATGACCTTGTATCGTTGAATACAAGCTTGAATAGATGGGACAAGAACATCAAATCAAACATCAATGAATTGAATGAAAGTTTGAGTGCTCTTGAATATCAGAAAGATCCTGCAACAAAGATTCGTCTGACTCTTGAGAATGTAAAAGATTCAGATATCAAACAGTTCAAGCGTCTTCTTTTGAATGCTCAACCAGATGCTGGTATCTCTGTCCTCGGTAAGAAAGAGGAGGAGGAAGCAAATTCAAGATTCATGAATGCGGTTGAGACATTGATTGACAAATTGAGAAGCAATGAGGTCTATTCAAGTAAAGTACTGGATGTAAGACGTTGGCACAATTATGCTGTTGAAGAGTACGTTGTTGAAACAGACGAGCAGTACAGATTCTATGCTGATAGCGCTGGTATTTCAGGTGGTCAGAAGGCAAAGCTAGCTTATACCATTTTGGCTGCGGCAATTGCACATCAGTTTGATGTATTCAATGCTTCAAACCAATCCAAAGCATTCAGATTCGTTATAGTTGATGAGGCTTTCAGTAAGAGTGATGACAACAACTCAAAATATGCTATGAATCTTTTCAAGGCAATGGATCTTCAGTTGATGGTTGTAACACCTATGGATAAAGTTAATTTGGTGGAACCTTACATTGAAAGCATTCAAGTGACAGTATGTGAAGATTCCAAACATTCTTTTGTACGTAACTTAAAGAAGGATGAAAACCATGATTTCATATCAAGAAATAATCCAGAAAATAAAGAATAAAGAGAATCAATATCTCACATCCATAATTGAAGGGAAAGATTTCTTTCCCTTCAGCATTCCTTGTGACAAAAAAGAATCTGGAGATTATCTCTCAGATGCAGCTCTCTATAAAGAACTTGGCAAGAAAAGCAAGAATATGATTGGTAAGGGCTATCGCATAATTACCAACAGGGATGAGAATCCCAACATAAAAACTTCAACTAAAATCAAACAAATTATAATTGAGAGTGAGGACGACTTTCTGTATCTCATTAGAAAAGAACATGAAGGTTCTGAATTTAAAAACACCATACAAAAATTCAGATCTCATTTCGATAGTGAAACTGTTGATAGATATCTTTTAAAGAATAAAAAATCTTTATTCAAAAGTGATTCATCCTTTGTAGATAATTTCATTGAGCTTTCAGTTTTCCTTGTATCAAATCCATCATCAATGATGTATCCTCGTGAGATTCCTGTGAGATGTGATACAAAGTTTTTAGAGAAAAATCTGACTGCTTTCAAAACTTTCATAAGTTATTTTAGGGATATAGATAAATCAGCTGATAAATGGCAGCAACTGGGTCTTGTAAATCCTGAGTACACTGTTTCTTTAAGAAGTGGCGATTCATTTATTGTTAAAACATCTCAAAGTAGCTTCAAGTGCCCAATTTTAAGCGTTGAGCCATCAAGTCTTGGTGCATTGGAAGGACAATTCGATAAGGTATTCATTCTTGAGAACAAAACGACCTTCTACACATTCCCTCTTAAAGAAAAAGAATTGGCTATCTACTGTGGAGGGTTTGGAATTCTTATACTCAAAAATATTTCATTTCTTAGATCTTCTCAAGTTTATTATTTTGGTGATATTGATGAGCATGGCTTTGCCATTCTTTCCAAATTTCGAGAGCTATATAATGATGTGAGATCATTCTGCATGGATATGGAAACAATCAAAGAGTATGAATCAAATTTAATTGAAGGTGAATCTTATCCTGGTGAGATTCAGATGCTTGTTGAAGGCGAAATTGAAGCATTGAATTATATAAGAGACCACAGAATAAATGGATGCAGTTCAAGAATTGAGCAGGAGAAGATATCGCAATCTTTTATTGAAAAGAGACTGCAGAGATTGAATTGAAATATTATTGGACTCTTCATTGAAGAGTCCAATAAGTGTCTGTAAGTTTGACTTATTTCTAATTAAGCCAATTAAAAATATCTCTTCAACAGCTCCAACATTCGATCAAGACCGATTGGCTTTGCAAAATGTTCATTAACACCGGCATTCAAGGCCCGTATTATATCTTTATCAAATGCATTTGCAGATACAGCAATTATTGGAACGCTCTTTGCTTTATCAGAATCTATAGCTCTTATCTGTCTTGTAGCTTCGTAGCCATCCATGACTGGCATCTGAAGATCCATGAATATGATATCAAAACTATCATCTGCTTTAAACATTTCCAGAGCTTCTTTTCCATTATGTGCCACAACAACATTTATTGATGTTTTTGAAAGCATCTTGACCATTATTTTGACATTGATCTCTATATCCTCTACAAGAAGAAGCTTCTTATCAGATAGATCAAGAAAGATCTCTTCCTTTTTCTCTTTCTTACCTTCTGAATTGACAATCTTCAAAGGGATCTTGCAAGTAAATACTGTTCCACTGCCCAATTCACTTTCTATCTCAACAGAAGCATTCATTTTATCAAGAATGCCTTTAGCAATATTGAGGCCAATTCCAAGTCCACCAGTTTTGTATGTCTTCGTGGTTTTCACAGAATAGAACTTCTCAAAAATTCTATCCAACTGCTCTTTACTCATACCAATTCCGGTATCAGAGATGACAACTTTATATTCTGAATTGAATTCATCAATGCTATTTTCAACCATTGATAAATTTATGTTTCCTTTCTCACTGTAGATAACAGAGTTGTTGACTATATTTTCAAAAACTCTGAGCAATCTTTTTGGATCCCCAATTACGATATCATGATCAGTTTTTATATCATAGGAACTTGTGAGATTCTTCTGTTTTGCAACAAGTTTTGTTCGTTCCATCAAGCCTTCAACTAACTTAGAGATATCAAAAGCTTCATTCTTAAGAGGAATTTCATACTGTTCAAGACTGCTTAAATCAAGAAGCTCTTCAATAATATTTGAAAGCAATCCTGAAGATGCCTTTATATCAAGAAGACTTGATTTCACATTGTCTTTATTATCTAGGTCTCTGAGAGCAAAATCACTGTTTCCAACAATGGAGTTCATTGGAGTTCTTAGGTCATGACTCATAGAAAGAAGGAATAGAGACTTTGATTCATCTGATTCTTTTGCCTTTGCCAAAGCTTTCTGCAATTCATCATTGTGTTTTAATTTAAGTCTGTTATTTTTTGTTAAAATCACTATAACAACAGAAAGAGTGAAAATCAAAAATACGAATAAGACCATGATAGCCCAGTTATCCTTCAAGGAATCAAGGGAGCTTGGATATTGGCGTTTTGCAAGATTTTTATATTCAATATCACTTAATTCAGAGTCACTGATGTTGACAATAGCCTTTTCCAAGATACTGTACAATGCGCCAACGGCACTGTTTCCAACAGCCATGTTCATATTAAAATTTTCTGTTGCAGTCATTCTCAAGTTCTTGTAAATAGGAAGCTGTTCAACCATTTCAAAAGCCAATTCATAGATATATCCAGCATCAACTTTATCGTTCACAACTTGTTTCAATACTTCTTGTAAAGTATCAAAATATTCTATTTCATAATCTTTATAGAAGCTATCAGGAAGATATGTACCTCTCACTGTTGCAACTGTCTTCACTGAATTTTGATTGTTGAATTTCATTATGAATCCAATTGGATCTGAAATATATGAGCGTGTAAGTTTGTAGTTGTTGTCTTCTGCTCTATCAAAATCATCACTTTCCATTGCTATAATATCGCCTGCACCTTGTGCAAGAGCATACTCTTGAGATCTGTATTTAGAGCTTGTGATGAAGTCAAAAGAAATTCCAGTTTTACTTCCTATCAAATTGAAGTAATCAATGATTATACCAGAGAACTCATCAGTATCTGGGTCTATATATGAATATGGACTGAAATTTTCTTAAACAATTACCTTAATTTTAGGATTGGTTTTAAGATATACCATATCTTTTTCAGAATAAGATACATTCAAAATATCATTCAATTTTACAAAATATTTATCGGCCAATTCTTCATTGTAATCAATATTATTTATAGAAATTTGTTGAAGGGCATTGTTCAATTCATTCAATAGAGCAGTTTCATTCTTGTTCAGAGCAAAATAAAAATTATCAGTTTTTGACTTATAAATAATTTTAAAGTTATCTCCAAGGCTCCCACTTATATCAGAAACTAAGGCCGCATCACACTCTCCATCTGCTACTGCTTCAAATAATTCTTCAATGGTATCGTAGTTCTCGATAGTATAGTTGAATCCATATTCGTTTGAGAGATTCTCCAAAAGTTGCTCTCTATAAGAAGATGAAACATTGGCAATTTTGATTCCATCAAATGTATCAAAATCAACAAAGCTCAATTTATCATTATCTTTATCACAGATGAGGTACATGTTGACGGTACCAGAAGGTAAATCGGCAAAATTGAAATTCTTCAGTCTCTCATCGGTCTTTCCAATGTAGCCTATTATATCTACCTCTCCATCAAGGAGCATCTGCTCGCATTCAGGGAAGCTACCAAAAATATAGTGCAGATCCCAATTGGTATATGATTGTATTTTTTGAAGGTATTCATAATCATAACCACTTACTGAGTCTTCAGAAGTTCCTTCATGAATTCCAGGAGATAGGAACCATCCTACATTTACTCTTTGGTTTGCAAATATTGAAGTGCAATAAAGTAATATTAAGAAGTAAGTATTAGCTTCTTTTTCATTTACAACCTTCCCTTTTATTTCATAGTAGAAGAATATTGGTAGTTTTACAACTTT
>JALNVT010000079.1 GCA_023231265.1 Sphaerochaetaceae bacterium | reverse complement strand
CAAAGTCTTCATTAAAGAGGATAATATATTTAATAATATTGTTGATTGTATTATCAATTTTATCACTGTTCATTGCTCCAACAGAGGAAGAATATAATAAAAGTAAGGAGACCTCTGCTGCTCCAACTTATTCTGTTGCAATTGAAGATATACCCAACCTTGAATTACCAGCACCAGTTGCCGGTGAGCAGATAATCTCACATACAGATTACACTTTGAGTTACAACGAGGAATATGAACAGGCAAGCTATGTTGCATATGAACTTGATAACAATGAAATATATGGACCTGCAAAAAGAAAAGACAATTTCAAATCAGACCCTTCTGTTAAAACAGGAAGTGCATCTCTTAATGATTACAAAGGATCAGGTTATGATAGAGGACATCTATGCCCTGCAGCTGATCAAGAAGAAAGTGATCAAGCAATGTCAGATTCTTTTTATATGAGTAACATGAGCCCACAAGCACCAAGTTTCAACAGAGGAATATGGGCTGACTTAGAAGCTGTTGTTAGAACTTTTGCAGATACCAATGGAAAAATTTATGTTGCAACAGGTCCAATTCTAACCGACGGTCCATATGAGACCATAGGAGAGAATGAAGTAGCTGTTCCTAATTTTTACTACAAAGTAATTCTTGATTATACAGAACCTGAATTAAAATCTATTGGGTTCATACTTCCCAATGAAGGCTCTGATGAACCTCTTCAGAGTTTTGCCTGTCCTGTGAATAAAGTAGAGAGTATGACAGGCCTTGATTTCTTCTATCAACTTCCTGATGATATTGAAGAGCAGATTGAAAGCAAGGAAGACACATCTCAGTGGACTTTCAAACAGTTCATAGCTTCTCAAGGAAAAGGTTCTTTTGATGGAGATGCTGTGACAGTCAACACACCTGCAGTTTCAGATACTTCTGGTTCAGATATCACTGCCATCATCAAAGATGGAACAAATTATATATTGATGCAATTGAGAAAAGAAACAACATCAATTCTAACACAGTTCATACCAAGGGATATACTAAAATCATTAAACATAATATGAGATTAAAATACGATACAATAGTTATAGGAGCAGGCGCATCTGGCCTATTCTGTGCAAAAGCTTTAGCAGATAAGAAAGATGATGTTCTGGTTCTTGAAAAAATGGATCAACCTGGATTGAAGCTTTTGATTACAGGCGGTGGAATGTGCAACATAACAAGAGATGAAGCTCCTTTTGAGATGCTAAAGCATTACGGTCAAAGTGGTCGTTTTCTCGGCTCCGCCTACTCAAATCTATCACCAGAAGATACTGTAAATTTCTTTTCAAAGAATGGAGTCGATTGCTTTGCACGTGATGATCATAAAGTATTCCCCAGATCGAAAAAGGCCTCCACAATATTGAATACCCTATGTGATGGCTCCTTTCCTGTTGTCTACAGCACTCCAGTGACCTCTATTATCAAAGATGATAAAGAGTTTTTAATAAATGATACATATAGATGCAACTACCTGGTTATATCTACAGGCGGCATCACCTATCCAAACCTCGGTTCAACAGGAGACGGATACAACCTTGCTAAATCTTTAGGACATAAAATTGTTGATCAAAAACCAACTTTAACATCGTTAAAAGTTGTAAATGAAGACCTCAAGATGATTGAAGGAATCAGTTTGAACAATGTAACTATATCTGTTCCTAAGAAGAAAGGTAAGAACAAATTCCATGAACTGACTGGTGACTTTCTGTTCACCAGAAATGGAATATCTGGTCCAACTGTTTTAGATATATCACGTTACTGTGAATCTGGAATGGTAATCAAGCTGAATCTAAATGAAAAAGTTGTACCTGTATCTGTAAATCAGAAGTTATCAAATGTGATAAAGAAGGATACAAATCTTCCATCTCGTTTGATTGATTATATTCTCAAAAGAGAGAGCATAGATGATATTGAGGCGAGCAATACAAAAAAAGCCAATTGGATAAAAATAAATGAAAAGCTCTCCTGCTGGAAGATGGAAATATCTTTAAAGGGAACTGTTAAGATGGGTATGAGCACAGAAGGTGGCATATCTCTGAAGGAAATTGATAGCAAGAGTTTTGAGTCAAAAAAATGCGACAATCTATTCTTCACTGGTGAGGTGATGGATTACAGTGGCGATTGTGGAGGATACTCTCTTCAGGCCTGTTGGTCCACTGCATACACTGCGGCTCTAACAATAGACAAGAGAATAAAAGAACAATAAATTTGATATTGTTGACAAACCAACACTAAAAATGGATATTACTTGAATGACGAAATTCAGTGCAAAAGAAAGAAATATATTTCTAAAACAGACAATAGCTCTATCAATACCAATCATAATCCAAATGCTTCTTATAAATGGAGTTACATTTGCTGATACACTCATGATTGGACAATTAGGTGAGACCAGTATTGCAGCCGTTGGTGTTGCCTCTCAGATGTTCTTCCTTGTGACAATGTTTTTATATGGAATAACATCCGCAGGTGGAATCTTTTTCTCCCAATTTTGGGGAGCTAAAGACAAACATGGTGTGCAGAAAGTACTTGGAATAATAATTGTATTCTCTGTGATTATATGTGGAATAGCAGCTCTGCTATCAACACTATTTCCTCATATAGTTATGAACATTTTTACAAAAGATGCAGCTGTAATTGAAAGCGGAAGTACATATTTGAGAATCGTAGGATTCTCCTATATATTATCTGCTATATCCTTCAGTTATGCAATGGGACTCAGATCTACAGGAGATGCCAAAACACCACTCATGATATCATTGATATCATTATCTATTGATGTAATTGGTAACTATTTACTCATCTTTGGTATTGGTAGTTTTCCAGAACTTGGAATAGCAGGTGCTGCTATATCAACATCAGTCAGTCGTATTGTTGAGGTCCTACTTTATTGGATCATAACTACTTTCAGAAAGGACTGCCCAATTAAATTCAGTTTTAAATACAGTCTTAATTTCAACCGAGCTTTTATAAAAAGGTTCTTCAAAATAGCATTGCCTGTTGTATTCAATGACATTCTGTGGTCCGTTGGAATGGTATGTTATAAGATAGCTTATTCGAAGATAGGTACAGATGCCCTGGCTGCTGTTCAAGTCATTGAGTCCATCAACAATTTATTTTTTGTATCAATATCAGGTCTTGGCTCTGCTGTTGCAATAATAGTTGGAACAAAAATTGGAGAAAACAAAGAAGAAGAAGCTCACCTATTTACAATATTCTCTCTTTTCTTTGCTATTATTTTGGGATTGCTTGTAGGAATTCTTATTTTTATTATATCCCCCATTTTTGTTCAGCAATTCAACATCAATGCAGATGTATCTGAAATGGCAATTAATTCCCTCAAGGTACTGGCAATATTGCAGCCATTAAAAGCACTGACTATGGTTGAGGTTGTTGGAATTCTCAGAGGTGCTGGAGATGCTACATACTCAATGCTTCTTGAGATGGGCAGCATATGGTTGATTGGAGTACCAGTAGCTTTTATTTCAGTTCTAATATTCGAGATGCCGCTTCCTCTCATCTACCTAATGGTTGGATCTGAAGAGATAACAAAACTGTTCATTGGATTGAAACGAATAAAGAGCAAGAAGTACATACACAATCTTGTAAACTAAATCAAATATCAGAAGACAGGAATCCCCACTTTTGTATCAATTACACAGTGGGGATCATTTTTAAATAAAATTAATTATTGTAACCTTTAGGATTGTTTTTCTGCCAGTTCCAAGCATCCTTACACATATCAACTAGATTATGTTTTGCTTCCCAGTTTAAGAGCTTCTTGGCTTTGGATGCATCACTGTAACATGTTGCAATATCACCAGGACGACGTGGAGCAATTACATAAGGAATCTTGATGTTGTTGGCTTTTTCAAAAGCTTTAACCATATCAAGAACACTGTAACCAACACCTGTTCCAAGATTGATGACCTCAACACCCTTGCAGTCAAATTCACATGCAGCAACGTGACCTGAAGCCAGATCCAAAACATGGATGTAATCTCTAACACCTGTTCCATCAGGAGTTGGATAATCATCACCAAATACTGATAACTGCTTCAACTTACCAACTGCAACCTGACAGATGTATGGCATCAAGTTATTTGGAATTCCAACAGGATCTTCACCAATTCTACCTGATTCATGTGCTCCAACTGGATTGAAATATCTAAGAAGAACAACATTCATATCTTCATTTGCATTAGCAAAGTCAGTTAAGATCTGTTCAATCATGTATTTTGTCCAACCATAAGGATTGGTGCAACCACCGGTTGGCATATCTTCTTTTAGAGGTACTTTTTCAGCCAAGCCATATACTGTAGCAGAGCTAGAGAATACAATCTTATGCACACCATATTCTTTCATCAACTCGCATACTGCAATTGTTGAATCAATATTGTTTTTATAATAAGCAAGAGGCTTTGCAACAGATTCACCAACAGCTTTGTAACCAGCAAAATGGATGATGGCATCTATTTTATTCTCTTCAAAAACAACCTTCATCTTTTCTTTATCGCAAACATCAATCTCATAGAAAGGAATAACTTTACCACAGAGTTCTTCAACTCTATTTATTGCTTCTTTCTGACTGTTGTAAAAATTATCCACGATAATTGGTTCATGTCCAGCTTTAACTAATTCAATGCATGTGTGAGATGCAATATAACCTGCACCACCTGTTAATAAAATTTTCATAAATCTTTGTGCTAAGGATAAATCCCTAGGCTCCTCCTGTTATTATTTAATAACTTGTAATTATTATTTGATCCTATCTACATTCATTGTTATACAAATTAAGTGCGATGTTAATACCCTTTCTTGTAAAAAATTGATATTATCGAATAAAATTATATAATAATGACTATCAAATGTACACGTGTACTTATTGTTTTACACACAAGTTTGAATTAGTTCAACCCTTTTTATTATTTTTTCTTTTTCTCTTCTAGCTGTGAGAATCCACGAAGAGCCCAACATGGAACCAGACTTATAGCTTGCTCTAGATATTTAATTGCAGACATTTTCTCTGATTCTTCCAATTTGTTTATACCAAGGACTTCCAAAGTATCAGCTCTGAGCTTTGCTACATCCTCACATACCATATTTGAATAGAAGTTGAAGTCTCTGTTAAACAGCAAGATATTGAAGTTCTCATTGTTTTTAGAGAGCAATCCAACAAGTCTGTTGTATGGAGTGGTAGGTTTTACATAAGTAGGACTTGCATAGTGAGCAAATTCTGAAGCTGTTGGAACAGAATACTGCTTCTTACCCTGTTCTTTTATCAAAAGAAGAATGCTCAAATATAATGCATCAGCTTCTGTTCTTTCAGGATCTTCTGCTATGAAAGCTTTTTTAGTTACTTCTTTCCAATATTTAAGAGAATCCTCTTCCATAAGATATGTAGATGTTATTGCACCTTCAATCTGATATATAGGATAGGCATCAGATGCAACTGCACAAATTCCGTCAAATTGCTCTCTAGTTACAATACAATCATCTCTGTGCATAGCTTTATAAATTCTATAGGCATCCTTCAATTGAATGTAACCATAATAGCTTGCTGCTGATTGACAGAAACTGTGAACACCATATACATCTAGGACATTGCAGTTTGCTTTTTCTGCTGCATTAGAGAACCAAGTTCCAAATTTATTATCGTTACCTTTATGTCCAGCGCTCATCCAGGAGACCTGATTTTCAAGAGCAGTTATGCATAACTTTTTGAGCTCAAGATTATCTTCAATATCAAAATACTGAGATACAAAAGGACTCAACTTATCAAAATTAGATAGTGTTATGCCGTTTGCAGAGAAATAGAATGTCCAGTTGAATCTATACGCTCTTTCAATCTTATCTTCCAACTGACTTTTTTCAACGCAGTATTCTTTAAGAGCTTTGAAGCTTTCAGTTTCAGGTAAGTTTTCCAAATCAATATAATCTTCAACATCTTTCATTGTTACATTTTCAGGTTTTTCATATTCCTTATATGATTCAAAGATTTGGTCTAGTTGTTCTTTAGGTTTCTGTGTGGAATAAACATTGCCTGAATCTACAACAAATCTTCTATCTTGCAGATGTGATATTGCTTTTAAAATAGCTTCTTTATCATTTCCTTTCAGTGCTGAGTCGATGTTCTCCACATCAATATCTTCTATTGATAGTGCTCCGTATTTATTTGCAACTCCGCTCATGAAGTTGTGTAATATTTTTATCTGTATTTCGTTTAACATAAATTATCCTTTCTGTATTTTGATGAATTTTATCACCCAACACCCTATATTACAACTCAAAAAATGAAAAAGTAAATTTTTCTGAATTTAATGCAATCTGCATGACATATTAGTATCTACATTTTTGTTAAGCAAAATCCATAAATATACCGATTCAACCGTTTAAATTGAAAAACTTTTCAAATCCAACAAGAAAAAGTTTGACAGAATGTTTTTTACACCTTACTATGAAGACAAATAAAATAAATATAGGAGCTAAATATGGCAACTGTAAATCTAAAGAACATCTGTAAGATCTACGATGGTAATGTAAAAGCTGTTGATTCAGTAAACATTGACATTGAAGACAAAGAGTTCTGTGTCCTTGTAGGACCTTCCGGTTGTGGTAAATCTACCACATTAAGAATGGTCGCTGGATTGGAAGACATAACATCCGGTGATTTATTAATCGACAACAAAAGAGTTAATGACGTACCACCTAAAGATAGAGATATCGCAATGGTATTCCAGAACTACGCTCTTTATCCTCACATGAGTGTTTATGATAACATGGCTTTCGGTCTAAAAATTCGTAAATTCCCTAAAGAAGATATTGATCAGAGAGTTCGTGAAGCAGCAAAGATTCTTGATATTGAAGAATTATTAGAAAGAAAACCTAAAGCTCTTTCTGGTGGACAAAGACAGCGTGTAGCTGTTGGTCGTGCTATCGTTAGACAGCCTAAAGTATTCTTATTTGATGAACCTTTATCAAACTTAGATGCAAAACTCCGTGTTCAGATGAGAGCAGAAATCTCCGGTCTACATAACAGACTTCAAGCTACAATGATCTATGTTACCCATGACCAAGTTGAAGCTTTGACCATGGCTGATAAAATTGTTGTTATGAAATCTGGAATTATTCAACAGATTGGTAAACCTCTAGAATTGTACAATGAACCTGTTAACAAGTTTGTTGCTGGATTCATTGGTTCACCACCTATGAACTTCATGGAAGTAAAAGTAGAAGCTGAAGGCGCAAACATTTTTGTTAATGAAGGCTCTTTCCGTCTAAAGGTTAACGAACAGATCGCTAAGAAATTAAAGAGCTATGTTGGTAAATCTGTTACTTTTGGTATCCGTCCTGAAGATGTTCAATATGCAGAAGATGCAATTGCTGATTCAACCATCACTGGTGTTGTAACAGTTGTTGAACCTCTTGGTAGTGAAACTCATGTATATGTTTCTACATCTAAAGCTCAGGTAATCGGTAAGATTGCTCCTGAATTTACTGTAAAACCTAATACAAAAATTTCATTGATCCCAGATTTAGAAAAAGCTAAATTCTTTGATCTTGAAAGTGAATTAGCTATTGTTTAATTTCTTTTAAGCAATCTAAAAAAGAGTCGTCATTTATTTGATGGCTCTTTTTTTATGCTCAAATCTACAGAGTCCCCCACAATCAACCAAAGACGACTGAGATAAAAGATTGCACTTATTATCAAGAGTTAAGAAATAGATACAACCTCAATAGAATGGGGGGTGAATTAACACGAACCTGAGGATATAGAAAGAGCTCTCAGAATTATTGATATTCCAAGAGCTCTTTCTGTTGTATTGTTTTAATTACTTGCGAAAGTTTGCATCAAAGATAGCTTGAACAGCATCTTTAGAATTCTTCTGATCCACAAGAATATATAGACATAAATCTGAGGTACCGAAATCAATTGAATCAATTTCAATATTTGCTTTATCAAGAGCATTTATGCTATTTGCAATTGCTAGAGGTTTCTTTTTGAGACCTTGGCCAACAAGTCCAACAACAGCCATATTCTTCTTGGTTGAAACATTTTCCATCTTGTATTCATCTTTAAGACGAAATGAAAGATCCGCTAATGCTTTATCTGAAACATTTGCAGAGGAGCTTATCCAACAAATTGAATCTGGATTGATAAAAGTCAAAACAGGACTGATTCCATGAACTTTCAACATTGTTGATAGTACATTGTAAATTCCAGGTTCTTTCATGAGAAGAAGTCTGCTTACAGACACCTTTATAAAACCTGTTTCTGCAGAAACACCAATTACTTCAGAATCTGCATCATCTCGACTTGTTGTGATCATTGTTCCAGGTTCCTCATCACTGTTTGTATTTCTGATGTTTATTGGAATGCCTGCAGCATGAACCGGTACAATTGCTTCCGGATGAAAAACACTGGCACCAACAATAGAGAGGTCTCTTACCTCACCATAAGTCATTTCTGAAATTGGATATGCACCATCAATATAACGTGGATCTGCATTATAACAACCAGCGACATCAGTCCAGTTCTCATACACTGAAGCATCAACAGCTTTTGATATAATAGCACCACTGATATCTGAACCACCACGAGAGAAAGTTTTAACTCTTCCACTCTCACTGTTACCATAGAAACCAGGTATTACATAGTTCTTTCCAGTCAACTTGGCCTTTGTTTTTGTCCATGTCTCGTCATTGATTGTTCCATTATCATTGATAACGATCAAATCTTGAGCATCTACAAAAGTCCAACCAAAATAAATCGCTATAAGACGAGCATTGAGGTATTCACCTCGGGATGCTGCATAATCACTACCAGCACCTGCATTGATGTTTTTCTCAACTTCATCCAAAGCTTCTATCATCTCTGCCGATTCTATTTCTAAATCACTGAGTATCTCTAGATATCTACTTCTAATTTTAGAAAATTCAGAGGAGCAATCGCCCTTTTCTTTAGCTGCAGTATTACTTGCATATAGCAAATCAGTTACTTTAACATCGTCCTTATTTCGCTTTCCAGGCGCTGATACTATGAGGATAGATCTATCTTCATTTTTATTAACTATAGCTTTTACTTTTTTTAATTGTTTAGCATCCGCAACAGAGCTACCACCAAATTTACATACTATCATTACATACCTCTTTATCGTTATTAAAACTATATTATCAGATAGTGTATGATTTTATCAATATTCAGGACACAAAAAAAAGGAGAGTCTTTCGAACTCTCCCAAATGGAATAATGTTAACTATTTGGAGACCTAACGTAATAATGATTTATGAATCTTTATTATTTTCCATTTCCGTGTCTGATTTAGGGACACTTATTTAACCGCATGGTCAGTGATATAGATATATTAACCTACAATTCATGTTCTTGCAAGAAAAATTTATAATTATAATCTTGCAAGTTAGCTGACTAATTATGCCCTTTTTTCACTGTATCCCTTGATATTAGAAGCGTTCACATACAAAGAGGCCTCTCCATCCTTGATACTGACTAGAGTTGGTGCTGTCAATATCCCAAATTTATTGGCAAGATCTTTTTCGACTGTTGCATCAATCACTTCATATTCAATACCAGCTCCATCTAAAAATCTCTTGGCAATCTTGCAGTTTGGGCATGAAGGAGTTGTGAAAAGGAGAAGTCTATCTTTTTCGTCAGATACCTTGAATCCCTCTCTCTCTGCTTTCATTGCTCTCTCTGCTT